>JAPPIL010000128.1:0-3792 GCA_028877195.1 Pseudomonadota bacterium | reverse complement strand
CGAATATTAAAAAAAAACCAACTTGTTTTTTTTTTCCCTCAATTCCAAACCCCCCCCCGCCCTATGTGGGTTGGGGGTCCGGCGTTGGGCGGGGGCCCTCCTCCCCCCCCCCCCCATGACGATAATCCCCCGCATGCCCCCTCCTGAAACTCATGCTACATAAGGGCTTTCTGTTGCTTAACCAGTTATGTAACAAAGCCGCGTTACCCTCTCTCCTAAACAAAAAAACCTACAAACCAGATGCTGGCGCAAAACGCTTGCCATGCATATCCTGCAATGCCAATAGTGAAGCACGCACTTCCTTCTTGCCAACATGCTCGATGTAACGCATCGGGCCGCCCCAAAACGGCGGAAAACCAAGCCCAGACACCGCACCAATATCGGCATCACCCGCACAACTAACCACCCCCTCATCCAAACACTTGACCGCTTCATTGACAAAAGCCAACAAACAACGATCTACAATCTTATCTCTCGTGTAAGATGTTGATGGCTGTGCCCCAAGCAAATTACTGATGCTATCGTTAGGAGCGAGTTTCTTACCATCCTTGTATTGATAAAACCCTTTGCCATTCTTGCGCCCCAGATAACCCTGTGCAACCAATTGCTGTAAATCAGGGACATTATCCAACCCTAATCGCTTACCCATCGTTGCCAAAACATGCATCCCAACATCGATACCTACCTCGTCGATCAAAGTTATCGGGCCGACAGGAAAACCAAACTCAACTAACGCTTGATCTATCTCCGCAATCGGACAACCCTCGCTCAATGCTCGCACCGCCTCAGCCATCAAACAAGCAAGAACACGGGTCGTATAAAAACCAGGACTGTCTTTGACAATGATAATTTGCTTGCGCAACAAGCGCCCAAATTCCACTGCCCTAGCGATTGCCCACGGGCTGGTCGCTTTCGTAACGACAATCTCTAGTAACGGCATCTTTTCTACAGGCGAAAAGAAATGCATGCCGATAACCCGCTCTGGGTGCTTTGCCTGCTCTGCGATCGCAGCGATTGGCAATGCCGATGTGTTAGAAGCAAATATCGCATCATCAGCAGCGATAGCCTCAAAGTCCTGTAAAATCTGTTGCTTTAAGCCCAAGTCCTCATGCACCGCCTCAATCGTAATATCAACCGCCGCAAAGCCTGCCAAAGCTTCAGTCGCAGGTGAAATCATCGCCAGCCGCTGGGCATGCTGAAAACTTTTCAGCCGCTTGCGTGCAACCTTCTTTATATAATAACGGTCAGCATGATGTAGTAATCTCCCAACCGCATCAGCATTCGGGTCAGAGACATAGACACAGACACCGCGGTCAGCGGCAAGAGTAGCAATGCCCGACCCCATAAAACCTGCGCCGACAACACCGATAAGCTCAACCCGACGGTCGTCAAATTTTGCAACCCGCTCCTTGTCATAGTTGTTCTTCTTGGCCGCAGTAGTGGCATGAAATAAATGCACGAGGCTTTTGCACTCACGGGTGTGAACGAGTTGGCTGAAAAGTTTTTGCTCCAACTCAATGCCTTTGGCTAACGACATCTCCAGCCCCTCAAACACGGCTTCCAAAGCCTTGTAAGCCGCGGGATAAAAACCTTTAGTAGTCTTCGTTACTTGCTCCCTTGCCTTGTTTGCGATGATCTTGCGGGCAGCGATGTTATTAGTCAAAATACTCGCCTTGCGTTTGAGTTTTGGACGCTTGTGGATAAATCTCTGTGCTTGCGCAAGAAGGAGGTTCGCAGGCACTGCGGCATCGATCAGCCCTACCCGTAAAGCTTTGCGTGCAGGATACTCGCGACCAGTCAAAATCATATCCAATGCCGACGCAAGCCCAATCAAACGAGGTAAGCGCTGCGTTCCACCTGCACCTGGAATCAAACCAAGCTTGATTTCAGGCAAGGCAAGTTTAGTTTCACTGGCATTGCTCGCAATGCGATAGGTGCAGCACAAGGTAAGCTCAAGACCACCGCCAAAACATGCGCCATGAATCGCAGCTACAGTTGGAAATTTGAATTGCGAAAACTTGCATAACACACCCTCAAAACGCTGACAGCATTCGACAACCTCATCAACCGTCGGGATACTGGTGATGTCATTGACATCAGCACCTGCGATAAAATTATTCTCCTTGCCACTGATGAACACTAGACCACGACAAGCACTGTTATTCGCAAGCGTATTGAGATGTTGTTCAAGTTCTTCAACAACCTTAATTGACAAGAGGTTTACCGCATCAGGACAATTTAAAGTCAACACCCAGATACCGTCCTCATGCTCGTGCAGTGTTAGACTACGTTGTGTTTTTTTGCTCAAGATATTCTCTCAATCAACATGCCTGCTCCCATACCACCAGCGGCACATCCTGCTATTAAGCCTAATGTCTTGTCGCGCCGATGCAGTTCATTGACCATCGTCATCACCAACCGTGCACCGCTCGCACCAAAAGGATGCCCAATCGCAATCGCACCGCCATTGACGTTCAGCTTGTCTTCAGGAATCGCACCGATGGCATTGCTATCACCAAAGTGCTGCTGACAAAACTCTTTGGAAGCCAATGCCTGCTGACAACTCAACACTTGTGCCGCGAATGCCTCATGCACCTCAAACAGGTCAACATCCTTGTAAGTAAGCTTATGCTTGCGCATCAACGCTGGGATTATCAAGGCTGGGGCGATGAGTAACTGTTCATACGGGTTGATGCCAACAAACATGTGGTCAACAATCTTTGCTCGTGGCACTAATCCTAACGATTTGGCGCGTTTCTGGTCAGCAATCAGAGTTATCGCTGCACCATCAGTCAATGGCGACGAGGATGCGGCGGTAATCGTGCCATACTTGCGGTCAAAAGCAGGCCGCAAGCGCGCCAAGGTTGCCAAATCAATCTCACTGCGCACTAGGTCATCGTATTGAACGAGGCGTTGATACTTGCCGCCAACCCACATCGGGGTAATTTCAGCTGCTAAAGCATCACGACCAGCATAGGCTTTTGCATGCGAGTTCAGGGCATAGCGATCTTGTGCTGTGCGGCTGATATTGTTGCGTTGTGCCATCTGTTCCGCATGCTGTCCCATCGTTAACCCTGTGAGCGGCTCGGAAATAGAGGGAGGACGTGGCAACCAGTCTTTGAAGCGGGTGGTTTTGAGAAGTTTTAGGCGTTCTAATGTTTTGCGAGCACGAGAGAACTTAATCAAAAACTCCGTGGCTCGCGGTGAATAGGTGATCGGCATTTTGGATAAAAGTTCAACGCCGCCAGCTAGTATCAATGCAGGTGAACCTTGGGTAATTGTTGCCGCGGCTTGAGCGATGGTGTGCAGACTACTGACACAAGCCATGTTCGTCGTCGCACCATGAATATGTGGTGGCAGGTTGAGGTTGAGGATGGCATCACGAGCGAGGTTTGGGTTCTTGGTTTGGGGAACGACCACCCCAGCATTGATCGCATCATACTCATGCGGATGGATAGCTACCCTGCGCAGCAAGGCGGACAGCACCCGACTGAACAACTCTAAACTGTCAAGTTCAGCGAAATCACCGAAGGATTTCACAAATGCCGAGCGAATACCATCAACATATACGGGCACTGCATCGCCGCTAGCGACAGTCTTCCTATAGCGAAACGATTGCATTCATTAGGCCCCGTTGCATAACACACCCCCCAGCCAGCGCGTAACTTACTGATGACATACACGACCACACAGAATGACTGTCTGTCGCAGGGGGAAGTATCCCCCATGCACCCCCTCGTTGCATAACACACCCCCCAGCCAGCGCGTAACTTACTGATGACATACACGACC
>JAPPIL010000259.1 GCA_028877195.1 Pseudomonadota bacterium | reverse complement strand
GTCTTAGCCCTGTTGTCTAAACGAGCGAACAAACTTGGGATTACCGCCCCGATTTTGAAGAAAGACACCAGAAATCGCCGTTCATGCTCGCTGAAACCTGTAGTTGCAAGCTCCAAAATATTGTCATCAAGCGTTTGCAAAGGATAACGAGTGCGCTTCTCTCCACTTATACGCCAAGCATTGCGCACTAACGGCTGCAACGCCTGCCTCGCATTCAACACTGTCGCACAGCGCCAAGCCAAATCGTAAAGTTTGCGCACACGGGCAATACACCACAATCGATTCAAATCCAGATTGCGAAAATGTGAGAGGTTAGCTCGTCGCCAGATAATCGCAATCTCAAGTGCTGCGTCTTTCTTTTTATCGCGCACCACATCTTCTAATACCGCTAAAACATAACGAGAGGTGCAGATAGGCAGATAGGCATGGACATCGCTCAACAGCAAATCCTGCGGCAAGCATGCCACTCGCAATTGTAGTAGCATTTTCTCCTGCTGTGCCGATGGTATCGCTTTATCGTTACGCACATAAGCGATAGCAGCACCATGCAACCTTACCCAAAGTTCCTCGCTCTGGGCTAGCAGTATTCGCGCCCGCCATAACGACTTCTCACCACTGCTACCGCAACTGATATAGTGATGCAAATGGGCAAACCCCACCCACTGCAGAAATTTTTCCTCCTCCAAGCGCAAAAAACCATGCCAAAGTGCCGTATCAAGCCCCGCACCACAGAAAGTGTAGCGATGCTGGCGAAAGACATGCAAGAGATTCGGATACTGCTCCTCCATATCCCGATGCCGCACCAACAAGTCCGACAACTGCATCCAAGCTTCCCGCTGGCGTGGCACAAGCCCAAGCACATTTTCTAACGCCGCATTCAATGCCGGACGGTCAGCGTCAATCAACGGGTTCTTGGTTTTGGCGGCAGCAAGATACTGCTCAAGCAGGGTCAAACGATTCTCCCACTTGCGTTCAGCTAGCAGTGTTTGTAGGAGCAAATTGTTGCGCGTCGGTGGAATGAGCAGAAGCTGTAAAGCCGCACGATAAGCTTTCGCAGTTGGCCTAATCGCCCGCAAAAAACGCCGACAACCATCAAGATAAGATAGTTGCAGCGAAGCTTTGCCCAACATCAAGTGCAGGTCATCAATATCCATCTTGCGCAGTTGCGCAGCTGCCAGTATCGCTGCACGATGCTGTTCAAAATAAACCAACATCTCACTCACAACCCGCAGATGACGCAGTAAGTCAAAGACATACAGGCGCTCGACATTTTCCAAATCATTATGGTTCTTGTGCTGGGAGAGAATATCTTTCAACGGCGATGGTGAGGCTTTATCCCAAAAAATATCTACCAACTGCCTGCGTATAGGTGAGGCAATATGTAAATAAAATTCCACCCCAGATTGCATCAAAAATGTCAGCATTCTTTGCACATCGGCAGGTTCACCGTGTGCCACCGCCAACTCAACGATGCGTGCTTGAAACTCTAGGCTACTGTCCCGTAGATACATTGTATTGAGAATCGGCTGCATCGCACGAAATGTTGCCCCCCGCTTGAGCAAACGCCGCAGTTGCGAGTGCGCTTGATCTTGGATTGCTTGACGTTTGGTGATGTTAGATGTGATTAACCTGCGTAGATGCTCGCCGCATCGCTTGGTCAGCAGTCGCTCGCTCATTCGCAAAATGCGAGCCTGCTGCACAGGTTTTAGGTCAATGGGTGTATCAGGCATGATGTGTGTGCTTAAGTTTGCTCGTCATCAACACCCTTGATGCCCTTGCGTGCTTTATGGTCTTTTAATTTTTCTTTTTGACGCTGGAGCTGGACTTGTAACTTGTCTAACAAATTATCTACCGCCGTCCGAATATCATCACTGCTCGCTTCAACTTGGGCGTTGAAGCCATCGCCGCCAACGACGACACAATGCACATTTTTAAGATGCCGATCGGCACTGAATGTAACACGTGTCTCCACAGGTTTGGTAACGAATTTGTTTATCATTTTGAGAATTTTTTTCTCTGTGTAGTCCTTTAACTCTGCAGAAGCTTGCGTGTTCTTGAAGGAAAAACGCACCTGCACTATGCTCTCCATAACAAGTAATGTATACCTCGTTATTTTAGCATACACCCAACTGGTTCGGTATTGCGAATGGAAGAGAAACTCAGCGTTGAAGTCGAAAAGGTTGTCTTTCAAAATGAACAGAACAATTGGGCCGTGCTTCGTGTCCGCAGTCAAGACCGCGATCTCGTCGCTTGTGGAATGATTTCGCACGTTGCAGTCGGCGAAACCCTTGACCTCTTCGGAGCATGGGAGCAACACAGCAAGTACGGCGAACAATTTCACTTCGCCTTCGCTCAACATAGCCCAACATTTAGCCCTGATGCCCTCACTAAATATCTTGCTAGTGGTGCGTTTCACGGCATCGGCACGGTTACTGCTGAAAGAATAGTCAAGGCTTTTGGTGAAGATACGGTAAAGGTGTTGGATGAAACGCCGCAAAAAATTTTGCGAATTCCAAAAATAAGCCGTAAGCCGATACTCAATCTTATCGCTCAATGGCAAACAAACAAGCAAGAACGGGAGATTATCGTAGCTTTGCACAGTCTTGGTATTCCGTCGCATGTCGCTAGCCGCATATTCAAATTATATGGCGAGCGAGCGTTGGCAGCTGTCCACGAAGACCCGTATGCTTTGACCCAGCATGTGCGAGGCTTGGGTTTTATGATTGCTGACCGCATCGGCTTGAAAATAGGCATTGAACCCAACTCGGCGCGCCGTATTCGTGGGGCCTGCATGTACTTTTTGCGGGCGGCTGAAAAGCGTGGGCATTGTTTCTTGACGATGCAACAACTTTACGCCCAGATTGAGGAAAATTTAAAAATCAGTGGGCAACAAGAAAATTTCCAGTCGGCGCTACAGATGGCAGCTAACGCTAAAGAACTGGTGATTGAGAGAGGTGATACTCTTTACCGTCAGCCTGTCTATGTTGCGGAGACCAACGCCGCTCATGTTATTAAGCGCTTGCTACAGCCTATCAATGCCAGCAGCAATACTGACTTTGCGGCGGCACCGCAACATTTGAGCACTGAACAGCGGCAAGCGGCACACAATGCCTTCTTGCACCGTATCTCAATTCTCACAGGTGCGGCTGGCACAGGCAAAACCAGCACAGTCGAGTATGCACTACAACTTGCGCGTCAACGGAGCTGGCAATACTCCCTCTGTGCTCCGACGGGTCGGGCTGCCTGTCGTCTTACTGAACTCACGGGTCAAGAAGCAAAGACTATCCATCGGCTGCTAGAGTGGCAACCGCAGTCTGAAACTTTTGCTCGTAATGTTGACAATCCGCTCGGTTCGGAATTCAAACTGCTGGTCGTTGATGAAGTGTCGATGCTTGATCTGCGTCTTGCCGCTGCCCTGCTCGTTAGCTTGCCAGTTGGCATGCACCTGATGTTAGTTGGGGATGTTAATCAATTGCCTGCGGTTGGGGCGGGAAATTTCTTACGTGATTTGTTAGCTAGTAAAGTGCCACAAATCAAATTACAGCGTATCTTTCGTCAAGGTCAAGCGTCGCAGATAATTCACAATGCGCATCTATTGGTTAGCGGCAGCACACAAGGCTATCTGCAGGGCAGAGACTTTTTGTTTTTAGCTAGTAATGACCCCGCTGATATTATCTCTAAAACCAAAGCACAGCTTGACTTACACCCTGAAGCGCAAATTCTAGCTCCCACTTATCGCGGCGAACTGGGAATTGATAACCTCAACAAAGTTATCAAGGCTCATCTCCAGAAAAAACTGCGTCTTGAGGAGCCTAGCAGCAGCACGGCGATTAGCGTTGGTGATAAGGTGATTCAAACGGTTAACAACTACGAGCTTGGCGTTTTTAATGGTGATATAGGTAAAGTTTTAGATGCCCGCAAAGATGTCATCACCGTGGTTTTCGCAGACAACAAGCAAGTTACGTATAGTGGTCGGGAGATAGACGAGTTGCGGTTAGCCTATGCGATAAGTGTCCATAAATCACAAGGGAGTGAGTTTGCTGTTGTCATCATGCCGTTTGTTAGACAGCAAACGATGATGCTCAACAAAAATCTCTGCTACACCGCGATCACGAGAGCTAAACAAAAATTTATCGCCATCGGTTCAACTACAGTCTTCAAAACTAGCGCACGACGCGACTATGATTATCGTCGCCAGACAGGGTTGGCAGCGCGGCTGCGTTAAGGTAGGAGATACAGGAGAGAGTAGCGGTGTTTGCCGCCCAGACAAAGATTGGAGTATTCTTTGAATAAACTAAAGTGTTCTGGTTTTTATCGGGTGCTGTTTCCTGGTAGAGATAGCGATAGCAGCGAACAGGAACTCATGCTTCATGTTGAACAGCGCTATGAAATTGCTCCAAGCACTAGCATCTCTGACCTCCATTGGGTGGTGTTTGACTTTGAAACCACGGGCTTGAGTTCCAAAGCCAACGAAATAATAGAAATCGGGGCACAGCGCTATCACGCGGGCAAGTGTTTAGATTCGTTTCACTCAATGGTGCGACCAACGAAAGGTTTACCACCACGCATCACCAAGATTACTGGTATTACCGAGCCGATGCTTGCCGACGCGCCGCCATTAGATACAGTCTTGCGCAAGTTCTTGCGTTTTTTACGGGAAGGGGTGCTTGTCGCTCACAACATGAGCTTTGATAAGGGGTTTCTATTAGAGGGGTGTAAACAAATCAACTTCTCCCTCTCCTACCCAACCTACTGCACCGTGAAAATGGCACGTAAATTTTTGCGACAATTGCCGCGCCACAACTTGGATACCATCGCTGCCCATTACGAGGTTGATTTTGTTGAACGCCATCGGTCTATCGGTGATGTTGAGGTTACGAGCAAGGTTTTGTTCAATATGTTGGAAGAAAATGATATTAAGTCTATCGGTCAACTTAATGAGTTCCGTGTGCCCTGAATGAAACTTACCAGCAAACTTGATACTGGTTCTGATAAATACCAAAAAAACTATCAGCACCGTGCACAACTTATCCAACAACTCACCCAACTCAAGTCCGCACCAACCAACAAGCCTGACCATCAAACTAAACTACCTGTGCGTAAACGGATAAAACTTCTGCTTGACCGCAACAGTGAACTGCTTGAGTTGTCGCCGTTAGCGGGGCATGAGCTGTATGAATTCCCTGTGCCCGCAGGCGGCATTATCACTGGTATCGGGCTGGTGCATGGACGACCATGCATGATTATCGCTAACGACTACCGCGTCAAGGGTGGCACCTACTTTCCAATTACAGTTAAGAAACATCTGCGTGCCCAAGAGGTCGCCCAACAGAATAGACTGCCTTGCCTATACCTTGTTGATTCAGGCGGTGCGTTCTTGCCGTTGCAGGCACAAGGGTTCGCTGATCGGGAGCATTTTGGTCGGATCTTCTACAATCAAGCCCGCATGAGTGCTGAACATATCCCCCAATTGGCGGCGGTGTTCGGGTCATGCACGGCTGGTGGTGCATACATTCCTGCGATGTCTGATCAATCAATCATCGTGCGCGATAGAGGCACGATTTTTCTTGCGGGCCCACCGTTAGTTAAGGCAGCGACAGGCGAAGATGTTAGCGCTCAAGAACTTGGCGGGGCGGATGCCCATACCCGCATCAGTGGTTTAGCTGATCATTTTGCTGAAGACGATGCCCATGCGATATACTTGCTGCGTTCTATCGTCAAGGCATTAGGTGATGATAGCAAGCGCCTACGACCACAACTTGATGTAGTTGCACCCGAACCCGAATATGATAGCGATGAACTACTTGGTCTTGACGCTGGCTGCGATGCTAGCGAGATAATAACACGTATCGTCGATGCTTCAGAGTTTTTGCCGTTCAAATCAAGATACAGTAGCACGCTTGCCTGTGGCTTTGCGAAGATTGCGGGTTTTTCTGTCGGTGTTATTGCTAACAATGGAATTTTGTTTTCCGAGTGTGCGTTGAAGGCGACGCATTTTATCAGTATTTGCTGCCAAGAGCGTGTGCCGCTGATATTTTTACAGAATGTCGTTGGCTATATGGTTGGCAAAAAATATGAGCACGAGGGCATTGCCAAGCATGGAGCGAAGATGGTGCATGCGGTTGCCAATGCCGCCGTACCAAAGTTTACGGTTATCGTTGGCAACAGTTATGGGGCTGGCAATTACGGTATGTGTGGTCGTGCCTACAGTCCCAATCTTTTGTTCATGTGGCCTGATGCTCGGATTGCGGTGATGGGAGGTGAACAGGCAGCCGAGGTGTTAGCAACGGTGAAGCGGGAACAGCTGCGGCGGCGTGGCGAGGAGCTATCCGCGGCGGCTGTAAACAAGATTAAAGACCCGATAATTGCGAGATTTGCTGAAGAGAGCAAGGCACTGTATGCTACGGCACGGTTATGGGATGACGGCATCATTGATCCACGCCAAACTCGTGCAGTGTTGGCACGTGGTCTTGCCTGTGCGTTGCGTAATATGCCGTCGCAGTTTGGGATATTTAGGTTTTAGTTTATGCCAAAGCCGAAGAAGATACGTATCGCTAATGCGAGTGGTTTTTGGGGTGATGACCCTGAAGCTTTACAGCGTCAAGTTGAGGGTGGTGCAGTTGACTACATCAGCATGGATTTTTTAGCAGAAGTTACGATGTCCATCATGCAGAAGCAGCGACGACGTAATCATCAGTTGGGTTATGCGACGGACTTTTTGACGATGTTGAAGCCTGTGTTGGGACAAATTGTCCGTGATAATATCTGTGTCATTACCAATGCTGGCGGTGTCAACCCCGTTGCTTGTGCGCAAGCGATTGCGGCGTTAGCGGCGGAACAGCAGGTAGCGTTGCGGATTGCGATTGTTGATGGCGATGAGATTTTAGCGCAGATTAAGGATTTGCGAGCACAAGGAATTTCCTTTGACAATATGGAAGATGGCACTGACTTTGCTGATGTGCAGGAACGGGTTGAAGCGGCTAATGTTTATTTTGGTGCGCAAGCGGTAGTCGCAGCTTTGAAGCTACAGCCGCATATCGTTATTACGGGACGTGTTACCGATACTGGCATTACTCTTGCACCGATGATGCATGCGTTTGGTTGGCGTTATGATGAGTGGAATAAGTTAGCTAGTGGTATTGTCGCTGGGCATTTATTGGAATGTGGTTCGCAGGTTACGGGCGGTAATTTCACTGATTGGCGGGTGGTTGATAGCTTTACGCCGATGGGTTTTCCGATTGCTGAAGTGAGTAGCGACGGGACATTTGTTATCACTAAACATCCTAATACAGGTGGTGCAATAACGGTTGATACGGTGCGCGAGCAGTTATTTTATGAGATGGGTGATCCTAGCGACTATATTACGCCTGATGTGGTCTGTGATTTTACCCAGTTGCGGTTGCGGCAAGCGGGGGAACATCGCGTGGCGGTTAGTGGTGTCGTTGGTCGGCCTGCTACGGCTGATTACAAGGTCTCTATATGTTATCGGGATGGCTTTAAGGCGACGGGAGCGCTGGTCATTTGCGGTGATGATGCGGTGATTAAGGCGAAGAAGTTTGCCGAGATATTTTGGCAACGATGTCGCTATTCTTTTGCGGAAACGCTGACCGAGTATCTTGGTTGGAACGCTTGTCATGGCTCATTAGCGAGTGGTGTGCATAGCGATGAGGTGATGTTGCGTTTGAGTGTGAGGGATAGCGACCGTGAATTGGTGAGGAAGTTTGCCAAGCTTGTGCCTGCGATGATTTTGAGTGGCCCGCCTGGGGTAACGATTGTTGGTGGTGCGCCGCGGGTGCAGGAGATAGTTAGCTATTGGCCTGCGTTGATGCCCAAGACGGCTATGCAGCCGCGGCTGCGAGTTTGGGGTGAAGAGCAGGTGCAGACGGTGGATTATGTGCATCTGGATCTTAAATCATCATCACCGTCTAGTTTTGATCAGGTTGCGACAGTTGATGATGTTTGGCAGGAACGCGCAGGTGAAAAACTAGGAACGGATAGTCGGTGCGTTGCGTTGCAGACACTGTGCCTTGCCCGTAGTGGTGATAAGGGGGATGCTGCGAATATCGGTGTATTAGCTCGCAATGCGGAGGTATACCAGTATTTGCATGAGCATCTCACTGCGTCTTGGGTGCGATATTTATTCAGAGATTTTTGTCGTGGTGAGGTGCGGCGCTATGCGTTGCCTAACTTGCTTGGGTTTAATTTTATTTTGACGAAGGTGTTAGGTGGGGGAGGAACAAAATCTTTGCGGATTGATGCACAAGGCAAAACTTTAGCGCAAGCATTGTTACGGCAGAAGTTAAGTGTCCCTAGTTTTTTATGCGAAGAGCTTTAGTCGCCCTATGAGCGCTCGCAGCGAAAATAATTTTTCCTGATTCTGATAAATACCAGCACATGTCTCACGACTATACAACTTGCGCCTATCGGCGACTGTTAAGTGCAGAGGAAAACCTCTGCACCTGATTCATTTGTTTCAGGGGGAAGCCTGGCTTTGTTGCATAAGTAATGCCTATTTTTTTATACGAGAGGCGTGAGCTTCGCAGACTTCATGCACTCCGATAGAACATGGCAAGCAAGCTTGCCTGTCCTCTCTCCGTTTTGAAGTGCCCCCTCTCGTGCTCTCCCCCTCTTGTTCACAAACATATGCTGGTTTGAGTCAGAACAAACTTTTTACCATTCGTATGACTCATGGCAAAATAGTTTTTCTGACTCTGATCAATACCAGCATATGTCTTGCGGACAAACCAAGGGTGTGTGTTAGCGCAAGCGATAGTGTAGCTACTGAACCGATGTCTGCCAA
>JAPPIL010000059.1 GCA_028877195.1 Pseudomonadota bacterium | reverse complement strand
ACGTGCCTTTTGGCACGTTTCGTGGAGGGGGGAAAGCCCTCCGCATAATAAAAAGGAGAGATGTTAGTTATGCAACCAAAACCATCCTGGTTAAAAACATCAATTCCACACGGTGATGTTTACTTCAACATCAGAAAAAATCTCCGCGCCCATGGTCTCGTAACCGTCTGTGAAGAGGCAAAATGCCCTAACATCGGTGAGTGTTGGAACACAGGCACTGCTACGTTCATGGTATTGGGAGATACCTGCACCAGAGCTTGTCGCTTTTGTCATGTCAAGACAGGCAAACCACCCGCAGTAGATGCTCTTGAGCCGCAGCGTGTAGCCGACAGCGTGCGCATTATGAACCTTGACTATGCGGTGATAACGATGGTTGACCGTGATGATTTAGACGATGGTGGTGTGGCACATCTAGTGGCGGTCGTTAAAGCGGTTCGTGCCGCCAAGCCACAGATAAAAGTAGAACTACTGACTTCTGATTTTGCGGGCAACATCGAGGCACTCAAGCATTTACTTACAGAAGCCCCGCCTGATGTTTTTGCTCATAACATTGAGACCATTGCTCGTCTTTCGCCGCGAGTGCGTGATGCTCGTGCGAGTTATCAGCGCTCGCTACAGTTGTTGCAGATGGCAAAACGTTTGCGGCCAACGCTGTTCACTAAAAGCGCTTTGATGCTCGGTTTGGGAGAGGAACGTGAAGAGGTGAAAGCCGCTTTGCAAGACTTGCGGGCACATGCAGTTGATTTGCTAACTATTGGTCAATATATGCGACCGACTCCAAAACATCTGCGGGTTAAGTCCTATGCTCCACCGCAAGAATTTGCGGAGCTACAGGCTTGCGCCAAGGAGCTTGGTTTTCTTGGCGTTGCTGCAGGTGCGTTGGTGCGTAGCAGTTATCGGGCGCGAGACTTTTATCTTGCCGCTAGTAAACACAAGCAGTCTTGCTAATCTGTTGGCCTACGCAGATGGCGAAGAAAAAAATCCGCAAGATCCGACCGCAGATACGATTTGAAATAGAAGAGAACGCTGAACAGTTGATGCTTGAAGCTGATGTGCTGGAGTTTGCTGGTGATAAAGACTTGGACGCTGATGACCATGGCACTAGCAAAAGGTCATATCGCCGTGAGGTCTATGAGCTTGATTTACATGGTTTGACTCTATCTGAATCACAGCAGCGCATCGACTCGCTATTTCAGCGGATTTTGCGCACAGGTCAACGCACACGCGTGAAAATTATCACTGGCAAGGGGCGGCATAGTCGTGCGAATACCAACTTACTGGCTCGTGATGTTCACATCTATGTGCGACAAAGATATGCTGAACATATCGTTAGCATTGAACAGTCTCCCGATGCGGTGCGAGTCGGAGGCATGCCGATTCGTGGGCATTTTGAAGTAATAATACAGTAGCTTATCTGCGCGCTTCTTGTTGTGTCTTGACACGTGTGTTCCATTTCATATACACCCCACAGGTTATTTTTCCGCTAACGATTTGGTCAGAGGAGGTCGCGTGAAGACGGGGGTAGTAATGGCTAGAGGAATACAGCTATTGATGTTTTGCTTGTTATTTGCGACCAGTTCTCCCATGCTTGCTGGAACGCCAACGCACAGTATCAGTGAACGAATTATTGCACGCAAGGCACTGAAGCCATTAGCAAAGATTGCGGGGGTGGTATTGTTTTGTAGCACTGTTCTTGGCTGTGGCAAGGCGGTGAAACAAGAGTTGCAAGCGACACCGCCGCCTGCGCAAGTGCAAAGTGAGCAGGTGCAACCGCTACGACCAGAACTTCAGCATGATCAAGATGCCTGGCCTGAACGCATGTATATCAACGACATGGGTGGAGTTAAGGGCACTGATATTGCGCAATTCCACACCGATAAGGACAGTTTGCCAGCTGCATTTTACGACCGTGTATTTGTGCTTCATGAACATGATGGTTTTAAGTATGTTCATCTTGTTCGTCCTCTGGCAGCATTGGTCTCGTCTCCAGAACCTAGTGTGCTTGACTCAACCCTTACGGCAATTTCAAGTTCAGGACAGCCAATTGGTTCTATCTTTGATACCAGCGATGTCAAAGAAATTCTGATCGCAGACCATCATGCCTATGCAGACTCACGCTCGGCGGTAGTCGCTTTCAGTAAAACAATTCCTTTAGGGACTAAAAAGATAGCCTTGCCTGAAGGCTATGACGACATCCATTTTGCTGGCGACATCTACATGGTGTTGAGTGGCAAACACTTGTTGATTAGGGTGTTTGCTGCCGGCGATTTGAACAGCAAAATTTTTAAGGAGCTAAAGAATAACCTATATGTCTTGGCGCTCAAGAAAGATACCGTCGTCATGCAGCTGCAAGAAAGGGGTAAACAGCGCCAGCAGCAAAGACCGCGCTTTGAGCAAGTTGCAAGTCGCTAGAACTTTGGCAAAAAATAGTTAGCAAACGACTAACCATTAGAAATTTTTATTATTTCAAGCGAAGCATTCTAAAACACCTATCTATGAAATATACTAACCAACTACATAAAAATTCTATGGGTAGGGATGAAACAATGAAGATATTTCTAATTATCATGGCAATGCTGGTAGCTATGGCACTTGTGGTGGTAGGAACTGCTAATGCTGGCAATGTCAGTGTCCTGCGACGCACATCTGCGAGTGTGCAGACGCTTATTAGTAATCTCAATAAGTCGGAGAGTTTTGTTGAATTCTCGCGGCATGTGCATGCGATCAAGAGTTCTGTCAAGCGTTTGCGTAGTGAGTATGACCAACGTATAGGAGCTTCGCTGCATTTAGGTGATGCACGCGGGTTTCAACTTGCTAGCGTTGAATACCAACAAGAAGCGGTGCGGATAAAGACTCTGCTCTTCAAGGAGCTTGAAAACAGTGAGTTTGAATTAGACCTAGACAGCCTGCATATCTTGAACGATGTTGATGCCCTGCTCCAGCGGGTTCATGTTATTGATTAAAACTGGCTGGTTTTTTCTTTTTGGAGGCGGCGTATCTCTTGTAAAACCGTCTCCTTTGCGATCTGATTGAAGTGCTGCTGGCAGTATTCTTGAACTGTTTGGCGCACGATGGTCGCGAAGTTATCGCTTATTGCATCAGGTATAGCATCAGATAGCGCAGGGGTTGTGGCGCTTGGGGCGCTAGTGTCGGTCGGGACGCTATTCGTCGTTGGATTGGGTGGCTTAACGTTCTCCGCACGGTCTTCAGTGGTTGGCAACAGCTTGGCGCTGAAATCATACTGTAAAATTCTGCTTACACAGTGGATTAGTTGTTGATGTTCAAAGGGCTTATCTAGAAACTCTTCAAAGCCTTGATTTTGTAAATTTACCTTGTCTATCTGCAAGTAAGAACTACATAAAAGAATGAGGGGCATGTTTGCGCCAAGCTTGCTCAATTCCTGCGTGTTGGGTGTTGCAGGTAGTTGGGCATCGGCGATAATCAGGTCGGCTTCGCTACTCTTCTTGAGTGCTTCGGGGTAGTTGGAAGCGAAGATTACATCCACGCCATAAGGGGCAAAGGACAGCTGCACCACTCTCTTAATAGCTTCCGAGCTGTCGGCAATCAAAATGGTAAGTGTTTTATCGCTTTTCATAGTGTTTAGGAGAGGCGCTAAACATACATATTATGTCCAGTGCCTGCTCTCCTCGTATAAAAACCTAAAATACTCCTAGTGGCTCTATGTCTTTTTGCGAACAGTAATCAATGGCCTCACGCAGTCTATCGGTAATTAAATCTGCAGGCGGCATGACACAGTGCTTGGTGCGTTGCTTGCGGCAATAGAATATCGTGAACGCCTCGTTATGCTCAACCTTCCAAGTGTTGGCACGCAGACTATTGGTGCGCACATAAGTTAAATCAATGTTCTTCCACCAACCGAGTGTTTGCTTTTCAGACTTAAAGATAATGTAGCGCTCGGCAGCAGTAAAACCAACATTGCCTGCGTATAAAGCAGGGCACTTGTCAGAGTTAGGCACCGCGAATTGCTTCTGGGCTCCCAATTCAACTACATGGTCATACCAACGCTTCAAATCACGCGCACCAAAGTAAGTCATTGCCGCACCTGATGCGAACACCGTTCCACCCAGTAGTTTGCGGGCTTCAGTCATACCAAGTGAACTCGCACCAACGGCAAGCATGCCACCAACAATTGCAGTGGGCACACCAAGAGCTGTTTTAAACAAACCCGATAACCTGCCTTCATGCGGTTTGATTTCAGTCGCCTTGATCGTTAGTTTAAGAAACTTCGCTTTATCAGGTTCACTTAACAGTCCCTTCGGCTTGATAACCATAAACGAAATTCTTTCATTATCAAGCAACGAGCCATATAACTCATCAGGGTCGGTTGGAGGCAACACTGGCGGCAACTCCCCGCCGCCGCCACTGCCTTGCAAGATACTTAAAATCTCAAAATTAAACGAAGGCACAGCCACTGATAATGGCACAGGTGAATTCATATGCGGCATCTTAATCATCATCGCAATGCGACCGCCACCACCATGCATGCCAGTTTGGGTAACGACTGTATTGCCGCCCTTGCCACCCTTACCAGGTGTTGTAACGACTGTGCCACCACCCTTGCCAGGTGTTGTAACGACTGTGCTGCCTTTGCCGCCTTTGCCAGTTTGGGTAACGACAGTGCCACCACCTTTGCCATGTGGAATGAGGTTTGGGTTAACTTGCGAAACACCGCCACCACTTCCCATAGTCGGTGCAATCGGTACTAACCAAATCGTGCGTCCATCCAAGCGGTCTTTCGTCTTACAGAAGTTAATGCCACCAACGTTTTGAAAAGCGATACAACGCCCGATAAACAATTCGCCATACTTTTGCGGCGTGATATTGACTGCCATACCGCTGCTGAAACTTATATGCGGCGGTGGGGCATTGCCATGACTAGCAGGATATTTAACCTTCAATGCCAAAGCCTTATCAGCAAACAAGCGCCGAGTATTCTCCATGTTTTGGGTAGTTGCTGGTTGATAACGGCACATCATCTGATCGCCTTTACCGATAAATCTTTGCGTCGCATAAATAGATTCAGGTGTAATTTCATAGTAAAGGTCATCCAAACGACTATGCGTCGGTTGCGGCAGGTCGCCACAGGCTATCCGAGTGTTTACCTCCCAAGGCGATAGAGTCCGCTTGGAAAAAGAAAGCGGCGTAACCGCAACATCAGCCATGTGCTGACCGTCGGAAGTAACGGCAGTGCTGATATCAGATGAACGCTCCAATTTACAAGAAGCAAACATCAGCAACAACACTGACACCAAGAGCCACTGTCCTACGACATTCATATCATCACTCCAAAAACCACTTTAAAAAACGATAGAGACTTCGGTATCTATTCTACCATGCATCTGTCATCGTAACTAAAGGAGCGATTGTTTAATTTAATCCATTAACTTGTGGCAGTCGGTGGAATCTTGTGAAAATCTTCACGGATTTTGTTTATCTTCAAAGTCATTTTGTCTAGCTTTGTGCGTAGCTCTGATAAAATATCAAACCCGCGCTCAACCTTGCTGACCACCTTGTCAACATCAGTATCGCCAGCTTGTAGTGATTCCATGATTGTTTCAACTTCCTCTAACATTTGTTCATAAGTTTGATTTTTTGCCATCACTTGCCTCTATTTTGTTAATTTGTAAAGTCAGTTTGCCATCTTGAAGAACAGCCTTTGCTTCAGAGCCTACTTGAACTTGGGTGATGCTCTTAATCGTCTGGTGTTGGTCATAAAGACGTGTCCAGCCTCGTTCTAGCCAAGGGCGAGGATCGTAGCGCATTAGTGTTTTCTCGTGGGCATGTAGTTGTTGCACTTTGTTCAACAGAAAAGACTCGGAAGCCTTGCTCATCGTGGCAGCAAGGTTCAGCAGTCGCCTATTGTGCGAGCTACGATAGTCGAGGGCGCATTGTGTGAGGTTATTGCTGTGCTGTAGTATCGCACGCTGAAAGTGTTGGATACAGACGGTAGCACTGGCAAATAAATTTTCTTGGGCGGCACTGTAGGCATCCTTTGCCAATTGCAAACGCCGCTGCAACAGCGCAGTCATCTCATCAGCATACTCCTGTAGCAGTGAGTAGGTGTTGTTGAACAGTTCAGCGATGTAGTCAGCTGCAGCCGTGGGGGTCTTCTGGCGCATACAGCAGACTTCTTCACTAACACAGAGGTCATCGTGATGCCCAATAGCAGCAACGATTGGCACTGACGCATGCACGATAGCATAAGCGATTTCAGCCATATCAAACCAACGCAAGTCCGAGGCACTGCCACCTCCACGTGTTAACACGAGCAAGTCGCAAGTTTGTTGTAAGGCCTCGATCGCGCGTGGCACGGCCGTTAAGGTCTCTTCACCTTGCATCGGGGTTGGTAAAAAATAAATTTGCGCGGGCACTGCTAATGCTTCTAACTGGTGGCAAAAATCACTACATGCCCTTGAGCCGTCAGCGGTAATTAAGCCGATACGCAAAGGAAAGCGAGGTATTTTCAGGAGTTTATTTTTTTTCTCAAGCCCTTCTTGGCGAATTTTGCGCAGGAGTTTTTCTCGCTCTAGTGCTAATTGCCCAAGTCCATACGAAGAATCCACGTCCAATACATGCAGGCTAATTGCGCCGCGATCACGATATATCTGCACCGCACAGAGGCAACGAACCTTGAGACCCTCTTGGATAAAGTCTTTGCCGCGTTGGGTGATAATATCCTGCAGTTGACTACGCCATATCACTGCATCAACTGTTATCGCCCGGCGGGAGTCATCGTCCTT
Source organism: Pseudomonadota bacterium (assembly GCA_028877195.1). GTDB lineage: Bacteria > Bdellovibrionota_B > Oligoflexia > Oligoflexales > JAPPIL01 > JAPPIL01. Next base: position 2,111 of record JAPPIL010000059.1, on the reverse strand, counting down.
TTGTTCGGCGAGTTGAAAATACATGTGTGTCTTGTGCGAAATGTTTTGTGCCTCGCCAATTACCCAGATGGATTGCGGAAAGTTGACTCTGATCAAACCGTCGATCTTTGCCAACAGCGAGCTGACAGTTAAATTATCGGTAGTGGCGGCGACTTCTGGTTGTTTTTCAATGGGTGCAGTCTTGGGGCTAGCATCTGGTAATTGGCAACCACCGTTGCTAGTCGTAAACTCCCGCACTTTATCTAAAATTATATCGCTATAAGGAATATACCAAGACTTGTCGCTACCGTTAAAGCGCCCACCCCAGCCTTTGATAATGGTGCGGTGCTGGTAAGTATCACCGAAGATGATGATGTGTTGTTCAAGACGACGAAAATAAACTGGCAAAAACCTGCCTCAACCGTTATACCTTGACAGACATTTTCTATAATTATCTTGGAGTTTTGCAATACAAAATGGCCATCAGCAATGATTACCCTCGTGAGCAAAATGAACATATTGCAGCTCGCCGCACGAAACTAGCAAAACTCAAAGAACTCGGTATACCTGTCTACACGCAAGCAGAACAGCGAGACACCAGCGTTGCCGACTTTATCAGCAAATATCATGACCAGACAAGCGAGGAACTTCAGCAGAGCACTATTGTCCATCATTTAGTTGGTCGGGTGCTGGCGGTGCGACACTTTGGCAAGGCGGCATTCTTACAGTTTGCGGATGCGCATGGGCGCAGTCAATCGTATGTAAGCAGGGACTTGCTTGGCATAGAGCAGTTTGACTTGTGTAAAAAATATATTGAAGTGGGCGACATCATTGCGGTCGCAGGCACGGCGATGCGCACCAAGACTGGTGAGCTTACCTTACGCACGACTAAAATTACTCTATTAACGAAGAGCATGCGTCCCTTGCCTGAAAAGTTTCATGGTCTTACCGATGTCGAAGCTCGTTACCGTCAGCGTTATGTTGACCTTATCGTTACCGCAAAAACCAAGCAAACATTTTTGACGCGCAGCAAGATACTTAAGATAATCCGTTCTTTCTTTGCTGATACCGAGGGTTTTTTAGAAGTTGAAACACCGATGATGCACCCGATCGCAGGTGGAGCGATTGCCAAGCCGTTTACAACGCATCACAATGCTTTGCACATGGACTTGTATTTGCGCATTGCGCCTGAACTGTATCTTAAGCGTCTGTTGGTCGGAGGGTTTGAGAAGGTCTTTGAAATCAACCGCAACTTCAGAAACGAGGGGTTATCAACCCAGCATAATCCAGAGTTTACGATGTTGGAATTTTATTCTGCTTACACTGACTATGAAGAGTTCATGCTCTTGACTGAACGTTTGTTTGCGACATTATGCGATGAGCTTGGGTTGCCGACGGCGACGATAGATTATCAAGGCACAAAGGTTGACTTAACGCCGCCGTTTAAACGTTTGCGAGTGAAGGATGGTATCAAAGCCTATACTGATATTAGCGATACGGATTTGCATGACTTGCCGAAGTTATTGCGATGGTTGCATGAACGTAAGATAGAGACGAAAGGTTTGCTGTCTTTGGGTCATGCGCAGATGGCGGTGTTTGATAATTTTGTTGAACAGCATTTACAAGCGCCAACTTTTGTAACTGCTTACCCGATTGAAGTTTCACCATTAGCACAGCGAGACCAGCAAGACCCAAGTGTTGCGCAACGGTTTGAGTTCTTTATCTGTGGACGTGAAATCGCCAATGCGTTCAATGAGCTAAACGACCCAGATGAGCAGTATCAGCGTTTCTGCGAACAGGCTGAGCAAAAACGGCAAGGCAATGATGAAGCTTGCGACGTTGATTTAGATTATATTCGTGCGCTTGAGTATGGTATGCCACCCGCTGCGGGTGAAGGTATCGGCATCGACAGACTGGTCATGCTGTTTACTGATAGTAGTTCTATCCGTGATGTTATTTTTTTTCCGCAACTGCGAAGTGAGCAGGCGAACTAGAAAATGGCTGTCATCCCGGCTTTGTTGCATAAGTAATGCCTATTTTTGTTTGTATGCGGAGAGAGTTAGTCGCTCTACTAGCGACAGACTCTGCGCTCATTCGGAAAGACCAAGTGAACTTGGTCTTTGCCTCATTTC
>JAPPIL010000075.1:4503-8928 GCA_028877195.1 Pseudomonadota bacterium | reverse complement strand
AAGCTAGCTTGGTCTTTCCGAATGAGTGCAGAGTCTGACGTGCGCAGCACGTCTAGCGCTCGTGAGCGAATAAAATTTTGTTTCCGACTCAAACCAGCATATGTCTTTATGAGGAACGTGCCAAAAGGCACGTTCAAAGGGGGGCGAAACGTGCCTTTTGGCACGTTTCGTGGAGGGGGGAAAGCCCTCCGCATACTAAAAAGAGATGTTAGTTATGCAACAAAGCCGGGGGAGCTACTGTGAGTGCAGGAACTCAAAGTAAAACATCGCACTCAACAGCGCCGCAACAGCGCTGACCCCCACGTTAATCCTGCACCGACGACTGTAACGACGATTAAATCCCCCACACGGAAGCGTTGCCAGTTTTGTGCGAGCACCGTCGGTGCGCCAGCTGCACCTTGGTTGCCAAACTCAACAACGTTGGAAAGATGTTGCCCAGACTCTAGTTCAAGTCGCTCGACGACAGCATCAAGCATGCGTTTGTTGGCCTGATGCCCGATGAAGTAGTTGATGTCGTTAACTGTATATGCGTTGCGCTGTAAAATCTTGCGTGTCGCTGCAAGCGTGCGGGTAATCGCAAACTTCTGCACTGCTTTACCCTGCTGCCAAAAAATTCCCTCATCGGGGATAACGACCTTGTTATATTCAGCGGGTAATGAATAGATTTCGGTGTCGATTATCTCTAAACCACTGTTGACATCATCGTCGCCGCCCTGCAACACAGCGCAGGCACTGCCATCACCAAACAATGTGCAGCTACTGCGGTCATTGTAGTTCAAACGCAGTGAGTAGCGTTCAGGATTGGTTACCAGTATCTTGGCAACTGTGCCACCCAAAAGCATTTGCCGTGCGAAGTGTAAATTAACGACAAATGAGCTACAAGCCGAGTTTAGATCCACTGCCACTCCCGCTAAACCGATCTTGGCAGCGATTGCACAAGCATTTGCAGGGATACACCAGTCTGATACCGATGTTCCACAAATCAACAGCCATTTGCCCTGTTGAAAATTCTCCGCCAGCGTCGCAATGCTTGCTTGAGCAAAAGCAGCGATGTCGCCCGCAAAACTTTCATCAGCACGCAAACTTGCCAATGTGCCACCATCTTTAAGGGTTCGTATCTGTTGTGGAGTCAAGACCATCGCTCGCGACTTGATGCCAGTGCGCTCTTCTATCCAATCACTGGACGATTCAATTCCTAAACTTGCGAAGAAGTCGTTGCTGATAATGTTTGGCGGTGAGTAATGACCCATCGCGGTAATCAGTAATTTTTTGTCCTGCCTATTATTCACTCTGATGCTCTCCTGACAAGCGTATGCCTACGAGTAGACACCGCCATTCACATGAATCGTCTCGCCTGTAATATACGAAGCTGACGCAAGAAAGGAAACCGCGGCGGCGACATCGCTTGGGTTGCCAAATCTTTTCAAAGGTATTTGGGTTTTGATCTTTTCTTTAACATCAATCGCCAGTCGATCGGTCATCTCGCTGATGATGAGGCCTGGTGCGACACAGTTGCACATGATGCCGAATTGCGCCAAGTCTTGGGCGATGCTTTTCGTGAAACCAGTTATCGCACTTTTGGTGGCGGCATAGGCGCATTGACCGCTATTGCCAGTATGACCGATTACCGATGAGATGTTGATAATCCGACCGCTTTTTTGACGGATCATCTGTTTGGAAGTGAATTTGGACAGGATAAACACCGAGCGTAAGTTGACATCTAGCAATTCCTCAAAATCATCAAGCCGCACGAAAGGCAGTATCTGATCTTTGACCATGCCTGCATTGTTGACCAACACATCTATCCGACCATACTCGGCTTTGACTTGTTTGATCAAATTCTCGCAAGCACTGCTGCTCTTCAAGTCCGCTTGAAACGCAACCGCGGCATCAAGTTCGGCACAAATTTTATCGGCAAGCTCACGATCGCGCCGATAGTGTAAGGCGATGCTAAACCCATCAGCAGATAAAGCCCGCGCACACGCCGCACCAATGCCACGTGATGCACCTGTGATCAAAGCAACTTTTTTGTCCATCGTCAGTCTCCTTATCTTGGGCGTAGGTTTGGAGTAGCGTTCAAGCTGTTCAGAATAACATATTGAATTTAGTCGTATAGGTGTTTTACAAAACCAGGCAAGTCTGTTTACTAAACGAGACTGGGTAGTGGAAACCTTTCGGACGATATTCATCAGTATTACCATCGGCACGGCGCTGATCGTTGCGGCTATCTTGTTTCACAAACACAACCCTAACCGCCAGCAACCAACCGCTGAACTCGTGCGTGCGAGCGGCAAGTGTGCCAACTGTCATCGGCGAGAGACCGCTACCGTGGTGCATCAGTTTGAAAAAAGTGTGCATGCCAAGCGTGGGGTCAATTGCCTTGACTGCCATCGCCCTGTTGAAAACCAAGCGGCACATGAACATCGTGGGTTTACTATCACCTTGACCTTAACTGCCAAAAACTGTGCGCAGTGTCATCCAGGCGAGTATCAACAGTATCTGCGCAGTCGGCACGCGGCACCTGCGTGGGCGGCAGTTTACGGTGCGAAAGACTTTACCGCCGAACAGATCGCAGCGGCGGAAGCTTATCATCAAGGGGCGGTTGATCGACCAGCTAATGCTTTGGCAGCACTTGAGGGGCAGGCGGCAACAATCAATGGTTGCCTCGGTTGCCATGATATTGGACGACCAAACGCTGATGGTTCAATCGGTAACTGCACTGACTGCCACTCACGGCATAATGCCTCCGTAGCTTTGGCGCGTGAACCGAACAGTTGTGGACAGTGTCATCTTGGCCCCGACCATGCCCAGTTTGAAATCTATACCCAGTCAAAGCATGGGGCATTATTTCACCTTCAGCGCCATACGATGAATATGGGAGTCAAGTCGGAGCACTTGACCACTGCGGATATGCCGCTGCCAACCTGTGCGACTTGCCACATGGGTGGCATCGATGGTTTGCGGGCGACGCATGATACGACGGAACGTTTGTCGTATTTTCTGTTTGCACCGATTTCGCAAAAGCGCCCGACTTACATGCAGGGTCGTAATGCGATGCAGGAGGTGTGCAGCAAGTGCCATGCTAGTTCACAAGTTGAGGAACTCTATGAGCAAGCCGAGGCAATGGTGTTAGAAACCAATGAGCGAGTGCAGGCAGGCAAGGAGTTGATGTTAGCGTTGCGCAAGGATGGTTTGCTTACTCCTGCGCCGTTTGATGAGACGTTTGAGTTTCATTATTTTGATTTTTGGCATCACTATGGTCGCACCGCCAAGCACGGGGCATACATGGGTGGTGCTGACTATGTGCAGTGGCATGGCAACTACGAACTCTTTAAGAAACTAATTGAGATGCGGGAAATGGCTGAGGATATGCGTGCTCACAAAGATAAGAAACACTGAAACCTGCCGTTTAGCGCTGGATGTCTTTATTATCAGCAACTTTATCTTTCTAGGGCTTGATGTGGCGCTGGCGCACGCGATCGATGCGTATGTGTTGGTAGAGCTTGCTCCCTGTATATTTTCTGCTCTTGCTACTGTGGCGCTGTTGATCTGGCGAGAGCGGCGTTTAGCTCGGCTGCTTGTTGCTGGGGGTGCGATAGCGGTCGGTATTATCGGCATGGTGCTGCATCTAGAGGGTAGTTATTTTGTTGATTTGACGACGCGTAGTTTGGTCTATGCAGCACCTTTTGTTGCGCCTCTTGCTTTTACTGGCGTTGGTTGTCTGTTGTTGCTCACTTGTTATGTGGACAGTGATGATGTTGCTTGGGGGCAGTGGGTTTTGTTTCTCGCTGCTTGTGGTTGGGCTGGTAATTTTATTTTGTCGGTATTAGACCATGCGCAAAATGGTTTTTTTGTAGTGCTTGAATGGATACCTGTATTTAGCTGTGCTCTGTTGTTGGGGGCACTGTTGGTAGCGATGCTGCAACCGTATCGTCAGCATTGGTATTGTGTTGTTTTGCTTGTCCTTAATGCTGCCATCGGTGTGCTTGGGTTTGTCTTACACTTGCTAGCGAACATTGCCCGCGGCGAGATGTGGTTGCATGGCACACCGTTGTTTGCACCGCTCCTGCTACCTAATCTCGCGGTGCTGGCTGCTATTGGTCTTTGGGGTTATCGCCTCACAGCTAGTGCCCGAAGGCACTAGCTGTGAGGCGAGCTAACAGTCGCCGATAGGCGGATAGAAGGCGAGTGCCCGAAGGCACTAGCTGTGAGGCGAGCTAACAGTCGCCGATAGGCGGATGGCAGGCTAGTGCCCGAAGGCACTAGCTGTGAGGCGAGCTAACAGTCGCCGATAGGCGGATAGAAGGCGAGTGCCCGAAGGCACTAGCTGTGAGGCGAGCTAACAGTCGCCGATAGGCGGATGGCAGGCTAGTGCCCGAAGGCACTAGCTGTGAGGCGAGCTAACAGTCGCCGATAGGCGGATAG
>JAPPIL010000075.1:0-4403 GCA_028877195.1 Pseudomonadota bacterium | reverse complement strand
CGAGTGCCCGAAGGCACTAGCTGTGAGGCGAGCTAACAGTCGCCGATAGGCGGATAGAAGGCGAGTGCCCGAAGGCACTAGCTGTGAGGCGAGCTAACAGTCGCCGATAGGCGGATAGAAGGCGAGTGCCCGAAGGCATTCGCGCTAACCACCACAGATAATTGCTATTCTTAATTATTTTAAGTAGAACCAAGCACTAGATGCTAGTATCGTTTATTTTGTAATGAAATGTAATATGCGCTTACCTCTGTTTGTTCTTTCCATATTAGTTTTATGGGTTTGTTTATCTGGTTGGTTGGTATCTGGCGATAAGGTCTTATCACGACTAGCAGTGCGGCAATCCAATTTAGCAACGCAGCTAGTGCGAGAGATAAGAGCAATCAGCACTAAAACCATTGGGGTTGAGGAGCTAGGGCAGCTGCTGGAAGTAAGCAATGTGCAGGAAATAATTTGGCGTTTACAGGAAGCTGGCGATAGCGAGGCGGCGGCTAAACTTTATCAATTGATTAGCGATCAATTGCAGCAGCGTGAAGTTGTCAGTATCGTGGAGTTAGCTAGAGGTTCATCGAAGCCGCAGTTAGTGGAACTTGCGGGTGGGCTGCGAGCTATCTTCAAGAGCGATGCGATTAGCGTCGATGTTGAGCGGGAGGTGCTGCTGCACAAAATAGACGCTGCGATCGGCACTAACATCGTGCCGATAACCGTTGTTCGCACTATCAATGGCAAGGTCGGGTCTTTACAGTTGTTCATAGAAAACAGCTTGGCTGCCGACGAGCTGTCAACACGGCGATTGCAAGCGGTTGGGTTTGAAAGCACGAGGGTTGAGCTTGGTAGTCATCATCTTTCGGCTGCACTGACACCAGAGCGCTCTCCTGCGGCAAAGACTTTACAGCTACTGACAGTTGAAGGTGATAGCGACAATGCTGGCAACTATCTTTTGCCGAAACTTGGTCGGCAAATAGCGATAGATGGCACGTATGCATTTGATGTTGCGGAGTTTGCGGCTGAACATCTTATCAAGGCACTACAGAGAGATAGCGCTACTTTTCTGCTTGATGAACGTATCGCAACCAAGCTTGAAGCAATCCTCAATGACGATGACCACCCAATCTTGCATGCTATCCGAGCGTTAGACGCAGACGATGATGAGATGCTTGCTTACGATGATTTGATCGACCACCATGCGGTGGAACAAAATATGCGCTTGGCACTTGCCGCTTACACAGATGTCTTGCGTCGTCCCAAGCAACAGTTATTGCTGAATGAGCATTCAAAACAGATAAAATTAGTTGAACTGTTGTCTGCACGTGAATGGGAAGTCGCTAATGACCTGCTTGCTAATCATCATGATTTGCGCACTCATTTTGATACGTTTGTACCAGCGCTGCAGGAATTGGCGTTACGCAAGCACGACCACGAATTGCTAAAATGGGTGCATGCCAATGCTCCTAACGAGGCACTGCCCCTCTCCAAACATGCGGTAGTCAACTATGCTATCCATGCTGAAGCCTTTAGCTTCGCACGTCAGTTGAAGGCAATGGGGTTTGAATCAGATGCCCCGCGCAGCGTCGCGGCTCGACAGGCTTCTATCCACCATGCTTTTAGCTTCGGGGCGCTTAAGACAGCCAGCCGCTTGATGGACAATCTCAACGACTACCGCGATCGTGATTTTTTGGTTTCACTCTTGACTGTCGAAGCCTTGGCAACTGATGTGCGCAAACAAAAATGGCTACGCAAGTATGAAGATATATTCCAACGCCAACTACTTGACGATGAGCGTGTGCTCAATCTGTTAGCCACACAAATAAGGCACTACCTGATGGTTGAATCAACCGCTAGCGTCCAAGGCATGCGTATGGTTGCCTTCCTCGCACGAATTCCTCGGCAACTATCTGCAAGTAATATACTGAAATCATTTGGAAAAAACGATAAAGCATTCTTGATTATGAAACACTCGCAAGCTGAACAACGTGTGAATGTTGTTGCTGAAGTGCTCCATCAGAACGGCATGCCTAAAGTTGAAGCACAAGCACTAGCTAACAAACTAAAGACCGCAGTGGCGAAGACCTATGACGGTGCTGATGACCTCAACAAGATGCTTGAATCTCTCTTGGCAGTCTTGAACAAATAGTCTGTTTTCTGACTTACCATGTAGCAAGTTATACTTTTGATTGTCTTGATAGTATTATACTAAATAAAGTTAGCCGTTCAGCCAGTCAAACCATCAATTGACAAAAGACAAGAGAGTATTTATTATGTGTTCAATGGAATTTTTATGTATTTTGCTGTGCGGGCAGGGGTATCAATAACGACAACCAGCAGGGGCAGAACAGGAAGTAAAAGCAATGATTCAGTTTCAAGTTGGTGATAGAGCGGTATTTCCTTCGCACGGGGTTGGCATAGTCAAGAGTATTGAGTCGCGAGAAATTGCGGGGTCAAAGCAGGATTTTTATGTTCTCCACATAGTTTCTTCAGGGGCAAAGCTCATGGTACCGACCACGAGCTGTTCAAAAGCAGGAATGCGTGGTTTGATTTCTGACCATGAGATCAGCAATGTCTTTGATATTCTCAAGACGAGGCGCAAGATAAATCACACGACTTGGAATCGTAGATTTCGGGAATACAATGAAAAGCTTCGGACTGGTTCGGTCATTGAAGTGGCGGAAGTATACCGAGACTTACATTATCTTCAAACTGACAAAGACCTGTCGTATGGCGAGAAAAAAATGATGAAAAAAGCCAGAGAACTGATGATCAATGAAATAAGTGCCGCCAGCGACAAGGAGACTGATAAGGTCGAAGAGGAGATAGACAGTATCTTCCGTTGAGCACCGCCACTGACCTGAAGCTAATCCCAACTCTAACCCACAGGTAAACGTGTCCGCTACCTGTTGTCATCAAGTTGCCATCAATCACCTCAAGGGCATCGTCATCGATGCGGTGCAGCGTGCCCAGTCTGGTCATATCGGCGGCGCATTGTCGGCGATGGATGTCGTTTATTACCTATTCACTGCCTGTTTGCGTTATGACCCTGATAATCCTGACTGGTTGTTGCGTGATAAATTTATTTTGAGCGCGGGGCATGCTTCAATGCTTGTATATAGCATGCTTTATGCCATCGGCTATCTAAAACGCCAAGATTTACAAGCATTTCGTCAACTGAAGTCTCGCACCCCAGGGCATCCAGAGCTTGAGACAACAGGTGTTGAATGCACCACTGGACAACTTGGGCAAGGAGCGAGTATGGCGGTGGGGTTTGCGATCGCGCGGTTGCATCATCGGCATAGTATCAGCCCTATGTTTGATCAACAGATCGTTGCCTTGCTGGGCGATGGCTGTATGCAGGAGGATATAACGCTTTCCTCTGCGTCTTACGCTGGGCATCTCGCATTGCCGAATTTGACTTGGATCTACGATCGCAATAGCAAGCAGATTAGCGGCGATACCAGTATGGTTGAATCAAACGATTGGGAAAAACTTTATCAGGCGTATGGTTGGCAGGTTATCTCCATTGATGGTCATGACCATCGTCAAATCAACGCCGCTTTAGGGAAAATACATGCGCCACGCACACAGCCATTGCTGATTATCAGTAACACGACGCTTGGCAATGGTATGTTCAGTGCTGCGGGCAATCACATTTATCACGGCATGCCTTTGCCTACAGAGGAGGCAATTAAAACTAAACAGCAACTTAATTTGCCCAGCGATGAGCAGTTTTACTTCCCAGATAGTGTTCGACAAACGTTTCAACGCAACTTTGCGGCGATGCGCACACAGGTGCAGGGTAAGAAGCAGGCACTCGCTAGTTTGCGGACGAGCAGCAGGTTTAAGTTTCACTATCATGCTGATGTCAACGCTGCACCCACACCGAGATTTAGTTGGGGAAGAGGGGCGACAAGAGATGCGTTGGGGCGTTTGCTTGCTCATTATGCCGAACACCTACCCTTGATCGGAGGAAGTGCTGACCTCAACGACCCCGCTCGTGTCTCGGCGTTCATCTCACAAGTGGGGGAATTCAATCGTCATCGCTATCATGGTCGTGGTTTACAGTTTGGTGTGCGGGAGATGCCGATGTCCGCAATTTGTAATGGCATCGCTATTCACGGTGGTTATCTAGTCTTTGATGCTACTTTCCTATGCTTTGCCGACTACTCAAGAGCGGCATTGCGTTCAGGGGCAATTCAAAAAGCGCAGGTGATGCATATCTTCACCCATGACTCGTTTTTTTTGGGCGAAGATGGTGCAACGCATCAACCGATTGAACAGCTGATGAGTTTGCGGGCGATGCCTAATCTTGACGTAGCAAGACCCGCCGATGGCACGGAGACCGAGGCATTATTTCACCGTGCACTAGTGCGTGGGTTGCCGACAGCTTTTTGCTTGACGCGCCAGCAACTACC
>JAPPIL010000119.1 GCA_028877195.1 Pseudomonadota bacterium | reverse complement strand
GCAACTACCTGCCCTCAAGCAAAGTTCTAGACATGGTGCGAGCAGGGGTGCTTACATTCTAACGCAGGGCAAAGACTTACTGCTTATCGCAACTGGCAGTGAAGTTTTTATCGCCATCGCCTGTGCTGAATTGCTCGCACGCCAACATGACATCCATGCACAAGTGGTTTCCATGCCCTGTTGGGAGTTGTTTGCCGAGCAGGACAGGGATTACCAAGAACATGTGTTGCCGCCCCAGCTCAAAAAGCGTGTTGCGATTGAAGCAGGGGTAGCACTAGGCTGGGAGCGTTACGTTGGCATGCATGGGCTGTGTATCAGCATTGATGAGTATGGTCGTAGTGGCAAGGCAAATGATTTAGCGAAGTTCTATGGCTTTACCCCAGAGCAGATAACAGCCAAGATACTCGCTTGGCTTTAGGGCGACTAGCATCGGTATTTAAATAAACTAAAGTTTAGGCAAAATTTATCCGATGTGGCTTCCAAGCAATGTGTTGGAAAAAGGGAAAATGCAACGATCAGCGTTATTGTTGGCAGTGATAGTATGTGCTGCGGTTTTCGCTAGCTGTGGCAATCGCATGTCCACGATGACTTCAGCGCCAAAAGACGAACGGCAAAAACCAAAACCTGATGATAGCAACCAGACACCAGAGTCGCCATCGTCAGGTACTCCTATCGCAGCTCCCAAGAACTGGCCAAAATGCTGGCTGTCCACAAGGCTTGCCGCTGCAGAGGCACTGAAGCTCCTTGGTTTTCATGCCGATGATGTTCCCAGATCTGATCCGCTCTACAAGGGCAAAGAGAGTTCCTACGGCTATAGTGCGGCAAGTGCTTACCGTTATGACTTTAAAGGTGGGATAAAAAACCCTGATGCGACGGGCAAGTGTGTTCTCAACTGGATGGTTGCGGGTCATTCACACTCTAAAGAGCCGTGGGTGCACAATCACCCACCCCATTCAGGTGCGCAAGACTATTTTGGTATCGTATCCTGCACTGCCGACAAGACCCCTGAATGCACTTGTTTATCGGGCTTTAGATCCTCTCAAGATGACCCGACTGGCAAGGTGTCAATGGGTTTGTGTGTTGGTAATGGCAATTCACTGGTCAGGAGCAATGACTTTGCGGGTGCAAATCAAGTTCAGCTGACGGGGGCTGATTTGGAAGAATGTAGAAATATCAACAAGTCTGCCTTCTATCATGAACAACAGTTTGGCAACGACGATTATCAAAGTGCCGCAGACAATAGTTCAAGGGTGATCAATAAATACGGCTTGGATGTGTCTTGCCGTCTTGATGTTGAACCATTAACACCGATTGCGGCGGAAAAAGACTGGTATGCGCATGCGATAACCCACTGGGGTGCGGTATCTTGCCACAAGAAGGGGGTGGATACCAGCAAAGCACATTGCCGCTGCTATATCTTGAAGCAAAAATCCATCTTCAAAAGCAATCAACGCTCTCGCATGTATTCATTTGACAATTGCATGCGGTGTGATAGCAATGATTGTAAATTCGTTAGCAACCTGTAAAGCACTGCCGCTCGTAATCACAGTCTGTCGATCAGTTCCATCATCGTTAGGTTACGGGTTGCCCCAGCACGTAAGACATCAGCAATGCGTTGCTTGTCCCGCAACGAAGAACCTTCAACTTGGGCGATAAAGTCAGCGGTCAACTGCTCTTGATTGACATAAACCAATGAGACCTGTAGACGGTCGCTCGCTGACAACCCATCTATCCAACCAATCCCCTCACGATAGACAACATTGCTCGCAACTACGGACGCAAGCTTTGCCAGTTTATGCGCTTGTGGCAAGTCATTGATTACCCGCTTGGAGTATTTGCTGACCAACACTGGCGGACAGTTATCCAATATCAATTGCCGATAAATGTCATTCTTCTCCAACTCATCAGGATGAGCGATAAAGTGCTCAAGAATCAGATTTTTCAGACTGTTGATTTGTTTTGAAATTTCCATTGAAATTGAGACCAGTGAGGTTTTGCGTCCATGTGCGACGTATTCACGCATCAGTAGCTTTGCCTCTTGCGCTGCCTTATCACGCAAGATAGCGATGACCTCTTTGACATACTGGTCTTTGATCGCAGCAAATTCAACAGGCTCAAGTAAAAGCGAAGCAAGCACTTCATACGATGAACATATCACCCCACCCTTGTTAGCACTGGAGTCCTTGATGATTAGAATTCCCTTTTGCTGTAGAATGTCTCGCGCCTCACTGGTGAAGAATATGTTTGCTCCTTCAACGATCGCCTGCTTGGTCGGTTGGTCATCATCACCCCAAAACAGTGAACAGTTGCTCGTATTGATCGTATAGGGACGACCGCCAGCGGGGATAAAGATGTCGGCTTCAATCTTCATCGGCATCTCATTGCGAAGCTTGATGTTCTCCTGCGTATCGGCCGACAAGACATAACCTTGCTCCGAAACTTTGCCTTTATCAAACGCATAGATAGACTCACCCTTACGGCATAGGCGCAACAACTCCTGCCAGTTCAAGCCTTGCGGGTCATACGCCACCCCTTTGCCATCGGAGATCGCCTTCACCCGCGCATGCTCGCCATATTCACGATGTAAAATCAGCAACTCATTGCCTGCGACATCACCGTCGGGGCCACCAGTCATCGTTACCGAGAAGGGTTGATTGCGAAAATCAATGTCTAACTGCTTAAGCGTGTGCTCAACAAAAACATTTAACCCCTCACTAGTAACGGCATAACGCTTGTGATTGATGCCGTCCTTCGGTTTGCTGGAGACAAAGGCATTGGCATAGCGATAACCACGCCGATGTGCTTGTGCCGCAATCCATTCAATCATCGTATCCGAGACGTTTTCATCGGGGCCAAGATAAATTATTTCATCATCGTTGTAGTAGCGCACCTGCTGCGATATTTGATTCTCATGTGATTCGTCCATCGAAACAAGCAAATCGAGGAAAGCATTGATCGCACCGTGAATCGCCCGTTCCTTATCAATCTCTGGTCTAATCAACAGCACACCTTTTGAACCACCTTCAGGTATGTCCTTGTTCTTGAGTTGTTGCGCATGACTTAAGCCATACACTTCATCAAACAGCCCCGACAACGCAATGTTGACATCTGAAGTCGTGCGAGGCGCAATTACTCGCACACCGCCACGTGAGATATCCTTCCAACGCATATGAAAGAAGCGATAACCGAGTCCAACAATAAAAAAGATTCCGAAGGGTTCATGCGGATAGTATTGTTTGTCCAACACCGCTGGTGATAGGCGAAACGCCAAGCCTGTCTTGGTCGGCAGGAAGTAGTTAGTCTTGAGTAAATTGTCGATGAAATGCACGCTTTCGGTAAAAATATCTCTTTCCACCGTATCGGCGAGTTGCGCAATCTCTGCCGCTAATTCCTGCTGTAGTTGTTCATAGTCCTGCTGTGCTTGCTGACGTTCAAGCAATGGATCAAAACGCAAACGAAATAAGCGCACGACCTGCTTCAACAACTCTATATGCTGAAAGAACGTCTCCTTAACCTTATGTTTTGAGTAGTAGTGGAAGTTGCGTTTGCTCAAGATAACATGCGTCCAGTCGGCGATCGAACGCACGAGGTTGATTGAGTTGATTGAAAAACTCTGTTGCCCCAAGCTTGAATAGGCATCGGTATCAACCCAACCTAACGTCCGCAACGCTTTGTTCAGCTTGATTAGGGATACCTCAACCGTGTCTTTTTGCGCCCGACTGCGGTCAATGTCCAAAGCAAAATTGACAACCGAGATTGGCTCACGATAATGCTGATCAAAATTCACCAAGAAGGAACGCACGATTGAAAAGCCGTAGCGATGAAATAAAGATAAAATCTGTTCAAACACTTGCGCCGCCTCAATCCCCTTCACGCCGAGAGTCAAGCGAATTAGCGATGAGTCCTTGATCCGATGTAGAGTTGTGTGTGCACCCTCATGCATGAGCATATAATGCACCATGTGATACGTCAGCTGAATGCGGGCAACAGTTGCATACATGACAAAATCATTGTCCAAATGTTTGAGGAAGTAGTTCACTTGGTCTTTGGCTTTACTAAACTCTTTATGTAGTATCTTGCGAGCACCCTCAATTTTTTCAGTGATGCGGCTGTTATCTTTCTCAACTGGTTTGTGCTTTTGGCAACTAAACGACGACAAAAACAAAAGATTGTCGCGTGAAAAATACAAAAAACCCATTTTTACACGTTGTCGCACCATCGCTAACCGATGCGCCATGTCCAGCGTAATCGTGCGGTCATTGCCGGGCCCAATGTAAGTTACCTTGTCATGCTCACGATTCCAAAGTTCAACCGTTTGTTTCGTTTCAAAGACATGTCCCGTGATAATCGTTGACAGGTGTTTGATCTTCTCGGCTTTAGGGGTCGTTTGATAGTAGACATCAGGCATATTATTGAAAAACCAAGGCGTGAGTATCGCAATGCTTTGATCAAAACCGATGCGCACTGTGTCAGCCACTTCGTCAATATAAGATGCCAGCTCGTTGCCAATTTTTTGTGCGCCGTAAGCAGATTCTGGTGGCACAGGTTCACCGATGTTGAGCTTTAACCCACCTGACCGCAAAGCTTTGGTGTCCAAATTTTCAACTTGAGAGTGAGTGCGCTCAGCCGTCTCGCTAACGTCACTCCCTTGTTGTTCCGTTGCCTTTTCCTGACTCATAGTAGTTTTTCCCACTCCATCGTTAGCGCTCGCAAGTCATTAGGAGTAAAATGACCTGAAGCTGTGAATATATTATTTATTTCGTCGGCAGGAGTTTTTTCCTGATAGGTAAAGCGTTCCGCAAAGCACTGCATCGCACGTTGAACTCTCGTATCCAACCAATGATGCGGCAAGCTAGCATTGATAGCAAGGTCAAACAGCCACTTGGCGGTGGCGATAAACTGACTGTCCCGCGCCCGCAAGCCTTGAGCAGCGCGGTGCATCTGCGTCTCGGTTGCTTGCCATGCAGGTGCAAGCCTTGCCAACACCTGTTCAACGCTGCTGTCGCTGTAGACCAAGCCCAAATAAAAACCCAGCGGCACATATTGCCAAACAGGTGCTTGTGCGTCTACTGACCGTAGTTCAAAGTATCCTTGCGGGCGCACTTCCGGGAACAGGGTGCGCAGGTGTGTTTGAAAATCAGCCAGGGTCGGGCGATGAGGCAAGTCAGCGTCCAGCCAATCGCTGAACGTTGCGCCAGATAAGCGTGTGTCGTTGACTAAAGCGATTACTTTTGCATTGATGGCAAATTCAACATAGGAAGCAACTAAAGATTGCTTGGAAGTTTTGTCAAACAGCCCCGTAAGCGTTGGGAAGCCCGTGCGACTAGCATCAGCTGTTTGCCAAATGCGACTGCGAAAGCCGAGACAGTCGCTATTAGTTTGATCCCAGACAGTAGAGTTGGCAAAGATCGCAGCGCTATAGGGAGCGAGCAGCAGGCAGGCAAGATAGCGTTTCACCAATGTTTGGTCGTTGTTGCCATAGTCAAGGTTGATTTGGGTGGCACAGGTTTGCCGCATCATCCGTAACCCGATTGGCGCATGGAGTTTGAAATGCTTTTGCATCATCAGATAATGTTGTTTCTTTACTTGTAGCCCAAGCTGTTCGACGGTGTGCCACGGGTTGATGCCTAGTTGTATCAAGCTGATGCTATGAGCTGCGAGGTGGGAAGTTAGCTTATGCAAAATGGCATCGGTATGTTTGCGCAGGGGAGTTATGCTCGCCACAGGTGGTGATGAGTATTCGATTTGAGCTGCTGGTTCAAAGGTGAGATGCCCTGCTACCCCAAGCTCTATGCGCAACGAGTCAAGTGTATAAGGGTCGTGGTCGTCAAAGGTACTCACCCAATTTTCGGCAATGGCTAGTTCATGTAATAGTGGTCGCAGCTGTTTAGCGCTTGGTTCATTGCTGATAAAGGGAACAGGGGCGGTCGAGTTCAGGATTGGTATAGTTTCAATTTCAACCCCTACCTTATCTTGATAGTCAGGCTGACGGCGAACAGCGAACACATTGTCGTTGATAAAGGCGTGGCAAGTGTGGCGATCGATTTTATCTGAATGTGCCACTGGTCATGCTCGTGTTTTCGCTGATAATTATTGTTCACCCCGATATGCTAACATCATTTTCATAAGTGCATCTGTATTTGCGAGTCTTTTCTTGACTAGCCGTTGAAAACCGTTGAAAGCGATAACCGCAGGGATGGCGACCAACAGACCGATGGCGGTAGCAACCAAAGCTTCCGAAATACCAGCCATGACAACAGCTACCCCACCTGCTGGATTGAGGGACAGAGCGTTGAAGGCTTGGATTATTCCTAACACCGTGCCAAAAAGCCCGATGAACGGGGCATTGTTGCCCAACGTGCCGAGCACCACGAGACCGCGTTCCAGACGTTGACGTTGTTTTAGCTGCGTGGCAAGCATCATATGCGCTATCTCATCTTTGCTGGCGTTGATGTTTTCACAAGCGACTAGTGCAATACTACTCTCTGGGGTTTTGCTCTGCGCACACAGCTGGAGCGCACGGTCATGTTCTTGGCTGTGTAGGCAGCGCTGAAGTTCATGGCTGAAATGGGTAAAATCAATCCGCAACGTCAAGAAGCACCAGCCCCGTTCCAGCATGATGGTAACGGATAGCACACTCAACAACACCAGCAGCCACAGCACCCATTCCGTGCCAAGCAAGCTGATTGCCAGCAGTTCTTTAACAATGTCGAATTCCACCTCTAGCCTCTCCCCGAAACACTACGTTGACAGAATAGATTTGCCGAGTAGAATCCCCATGCATGTGTTGTGCGGGCATAGCTCAGTTGGCTTAGAGCGTCGCGTTGCCATCGCGAAGGTCGAGGGTTCGAGTCCCTTTGCCCGCTTGTTTGAAGAAGCATTCATCGCGGTTAGCTGATCCTGCGTGCAAGGGTTTTGATTTTTTCGTGCATTCGGATGTTTTCCACTCGTGCCACCCACATCCAAGTCATCAACAGTAGCATTGCTCCAATGGCAAAATACAGCACCTGACTGATCTCGCTGCTCATCGTCCCTGCGGCGAGACTTGAGCGCTGGTGTAATGTTCGCCACCAGACGACACTTTGATAGATTATCGGAATGTCAACGAATATCAAACACCCTAACACTGAACTTGCGATTATTTTATTGCGACCCTGCGGCAACGATGCCTGTAAAAACAAGTAAGCCGCATATAGCACCCCAAGAATAAAAGTCGTCAGAATACGAGCGTCCCATGTCCACCAAACACCCCAAGTTACTCGTCCCCAGATTGAGCCAGTAATCAAACCGAGCACCGTAAACATCAGTCCTAACTCGGCAATAGCTCGCCCCCAATACAGGCTACTCTCCTGTTTGCGACGCAACCCGATGATACTGACGATAAGCAGGTAAAATGCGCACATGAACGCAGTCAAGCATGCAGGCACATGGAGATAAAGGATGCGATACACTTCACCTTGATGAATATCCGTGCCGACATGCCGCAAGCCCAAATACCAGCTAGCCAACACAGGCAACAACAGCAGCACACCCCATCGGCATTGGGCAAGAGTAGCGTCAGCCTTCAAGTAGTTCTCCAAACAACAGTATGCCTAACGTCAAGTAAATCACATCAAACCCAAGCAGCAGAGTTAGCCATTGTCGTTGATCAGCACCAATCTGCCCATGCGTTAAAAACGCCAATGAAACTTCAGCTGCCGCAATTAACAATGGTATCGTGAGTGGAAAGTAAAGCAAAGGGTAAAGCAAATGCCGCGACGACGACCGCATGATCAATGTTGATAACAAAACCCCTAGGGCTGCTAAACCGATCAACACCAACATGGCGATGCCAAGCATATACCAAAACTCACCTGTGAGTGGACGAGCGTTGAACAGATAAGCAAGCGCCAAGGCGGGAACGAGCATCATAGTGCTGGTCAGCACATAGAGCAGAAACTTACTGATATACAAGACTTCTCTGGTAATCGGATAAGTGCAGAGGAGTGTTAGCACTTCGCTGCGTTGTTCATATTCAAGCAGGCGCACGCCCGATACTTGTAAAGCTAAAAAAACAGCAAGGTAAATTTCCGCGACAAATACTCGCTGTTCAATTTGAGCCGTCGTCGCAAAACAAAAGGTGATGACGATTAATATCGTTGCGGCAAACAGCAGCGGGGCAAGCAGGCGTTCGCGTTCGCTGAATTCTATCTTCAGCCCGTAACTCATATACAGACGAAACTGTTGCCAAATAGTTGCTTTATTAGACACGAGCATCAAGGTCAAGCGTTTGAGAAACACGACTTGCGATCGGGCGTTCGTCATGGCTAGCAACAATCACAGCCCCACCATCATCAACATGGGCGGTAATCGCAGCACTAAAAGAAGCTCGTCCATCAGCGTCAAGACCAGCAAACGGTTCATCTATCACCCACACCGACGCGGGCGACAGCATAAACCTTGCCAAATGTAGCTTGCGCAGCATGCCTGTGGAGAAATACTGAACTGGCAAGCTCTTGGGGAACTTGATGCCTGCCTTTTGTAAAGCGATGGACACTTTAGCTAACGATAGTTCACGGTTTTTTAATCGTGCCCACCATAGGATATTATCAAGCGCTGTCAAATGCGGGAAGAAGGCGCGCATATTCGTAGCTAAATACTCGCATAAATGCGAGACGGGGATAGAACTGTTGATTGTGCCCGCATCAGGATGCAACAGTCCAACTGCGATTCGCAACAAAGTTGTCTTGCCTGTGCCATTGCTACCAGCAACATGTAGCACCTGCCCAACATTGAGGGAAAAGTTTACATCACGAAGCACTATTCGCGCTCCGAAGATTTTTGTTATTTTTTGGGCTTCAAGCATCTTGTTTGTTCGTATAGGGGGAGGGGGTGGGCCGTCTGGTGGTGTTGGCCCGAGTGGTGGGTAATATTTTATGGTTTTATTTATAAAAAACTATTTTTTATTT
>JAPPIL010000198.1 GCA_028877195.1 Pseudomonadota bacterium | reverse complement strand
GGCTAAACGAACTCGGAGAATCTTTGTCGGCATCAATGCGACAGAAATTGCTGACTCTGTTTAGTGAACAACAGACCTTCAGTAAAACAAGAAGTATAGACAATGCATCAGTAAAACTACGTTTTCGTATTATGACCGAAGTTAAAGCTGGTGCGAATATTCTAAATCCAAATCAGTACCCACAAATCCAAGACAATACATTGAACTTCGTTGTCCCATGCCATAGCATTCCTGAACGAACTCAACAGAAAAATAAGATGAAAATTGCGTTTAGAGATATGAAATGTGCGAAGTTGTTTTCGCAAATGAAAATCTTTGTTCTCCAACACCATTTTAATGGAAAATTTCTTGTTTTTCAGATGCATCTACCTTGACTACCGCGAAGACAATATCACGGTTCTGGCAATACAAACTCTCTTGAACAGACGCTAACCTGTGTGATAATGCCACCGATTGTAATGTGTTCCAACATTTTTATTTTGAGGTTCGAGGATGAACTTTCACTTGACGGATAATCAACGCGAGTTGCGTGATGCTGCACGGCAATTTGCTCGCAAAGAAATAATGCCGAAAGCAGCAGTCTATGATCGTTCCATGGAATATCCTTGGGATGTTATCAACAAGGGATTTGAACATGGTCTGATGAACACCTTTATCCCCGAAAAATATGGCGGGCTTGGGTTATCCCATGTTGAGACCGCACTCGTCGTTGAGCAAATTGCTTATGGTTGCTCTGGTATTGGCACGGCGATGACAGCTAATGACCTTGCTTTATCGCCATTATCCCTGCATGGCACGCCTGAACAGTTGGAGGAATTTGCTGTCCCGATGCTAAAGAAACCGCAGGTCGCAGGCTATTGCGTAACTGAACCGAATGCAGGCAGTGATGTCGCGGCGATTGCGACGACCGCCAAGCGTGATGGTGATGATTACCTCGTCAATGGCGAGAAAATGTGGATTACCAATGCATCGGTCGCAAGTTGGTATTTTTTATTAGCAACGATGGATCACAATCTCGGTGCCAAGGGCATGGTGTGCTTTGTTATCCCTAGCGATTTGGAAGGCATCATCGTTGGCAAAAAAGAAGTAAATATGGGACAACGCTGCTCTGATACACGCGGCATCGTCTTCAAAGATGTGCGGATACCGCAAAAGTATCGGCTTGGTGCGGAAGGTGAAGGGTTCAAGATTGCGATGCAGGCGTTTGACAAGTCAAGACCGATGGTTGCAGCTCTCGCTGTTGGCGTGGCACAATGTGCTTTTGACCATGCTCTGCGTTATGCACAAGAGCGCAAGGCTTTTGGCAAACCGATTTTTGCGCATCAGGCTGTTGCCTTCATGCTGGCGGATATGGCGACGCGGATAGAGGCATCAAGATTGCTAACCCTACAAGCTTCAGACAAGCTTGACCATAAGGAACGTGCGTCAAAAGAAGCGTCGATGGCAAAGTTGCTAGCATCCGAAACAGTAGTCAAGGCAACACAGGACGCAGTGCAAATATACGGTGGCTATGGCTATAACAATGAGTATCCTGTGGAAAAACTTTATCGTGATGCCAAGATATTTCAAATTTATGAAGGCACATCACAGATACAAAGACTCGTTATCTCGCGTTTGCTTTTGTAGACTGGTCGCTATAGAATAAGCTCTTTGGTTCAGTTCTATGAAGGCGTGTTGCGTTGAGCTACCGTAAATTTTGCGTCGATAATCCCGTCTGCATGCGCCGATTTCATCTCGCTTACGATGACGAGACTCCACAACAACGAACAGAGCTTCGTTGCCCACACTGTCAGGCATTGGTATTTGAGGACGATGCGCATCCAAGGGTGCGAATGTTGCGGGAGGAGAACCTTACCAAAGTCTCGGCGTTCAGCGATAATATCATGCGTAGCTGCGAGTTTAAGGACAAGTTTGTATGCTCCCAACAGTAGCGATAATTGACCCTGCGGTGAAGAAGCCTGCTCTGACTGCGTTTAACGATTTGGTCAGTATCTCGCCATTACCTTTAACTTATCATCTGCCGTTTGTGCATGGACTTACCTCGTTGCTACAGCTTGACCCGCAACAGATTAAGGGGGCGGTGTTGCTGGGCAGTAACTTAAGCGTGCACGACCACTCTTTTCAGCGTGATATGCTGGTGAGTTGGTTGCGCAAGTTTATTGAGGAGCACAAGCGACCTGTGCTTGGCATTTGCTATGGGCATCAGCTTTTTGCTCACATGTATGGTTGCAAAATCGGTCTGTGCAACCCCGATGGCAACCGAAAGTTTGGCTTGCGCAAGGTCAAGTTAGTCGCTGACAAATATCTTCGGATGAAGGCTCGTGAGCAGGAGATCGTTGTCTCACATACCGAAACGGTCGTTGAAATGTCGGACGAGTTTGAAGTCTTTGCCAGCAGTGATGAGATACCTTACGATGGTTTGCGGCATCGTCAGCATTTGATTTGGACGCTACAATCACACCCCGAAGCAACCCAGACCTTTGTCTATAACAATGCCATGCAGTTTGAACTTGATCCTGAAATCAAGGACAGTTGCTATGGAATTTTGCGTCATTTCTTGGTGTTTGCCGCCGCCGCCCAAGAGCGGGTATTAAAAAAGAAGCTTGCCCGACCACAATAGGTCAAAGAAGCAGCGGTTGTTCACTCTTGCGGGAACAGCTCGTATAAAAGACAAAAATAAGATAAGGTGTGCGCGTCGAGAGGGATAGTTGCCGATGCTCACCGCTATTCAGAAACAGACTGTGCGGACAAGGTTTGCTGGTCTACAAACCGACCTTCATCAGCGTTTGCTACAACTGGACAAGGATGCCCAGCAGAAGACACATACTTGGGACAAGGATGGTGGCAGTGGTGGTGGCACGAGTCTTGTCTTGCGCGGTGAGGTGATTGAGAAGGCTGGGGTAAATTTTTCTTGCGTTGCGGGCGATGCTTATCCCCGTCTTGAAAGCGAGCATCATGGCAAACCATACTATGCGACTGGTGTTTCAAGCATTTGCCACCCCGCTAACCCGCACGCACCGATTGGGCACATGAACGTGCGTATGCTAGAGGTTGGTGATAAGGTTTGGTTTGGTGGTGGCGCTGACCTTACCCCTTATCGCATCTATGAGCAGGACAGAGATGAGTTCCATCAAGCCTTACGGCAAGCATGCGACTCCTACTCGCCGACCGCTTACGCTGAATATACAAAGTGGTGCGACGAATATTTTTTCATCAAGCATCGCAATACCGTGCGTGGGGTCGGGGGAATTTTCTTTGACTATCTACAAAATGACTTTGATACATTGCTCGCCTTTGTCTGTGCAGTAGCAGAGGCTTACGGACGCGTTTACCCACAGATATTAGCGCGACGGTTACCCTTGCCTTATGATAGTGATGACCGTGATGGTTTATTTTACTGGCGTGGGCGTTATGTTGAATTCAACCTCATCTACGACCGCGGCACGAGCTTTGGCTTGAAGACAGGCGGCAACGTTGAAGCAATACTCGTCTCCCTACCACCACAAGTAAAGTGGTAATATGACCATTGCTCTAGCGGACATCGGTTATTATCTTGTGCTCCTATGCGCAATCATCAGTGTTTACGGGGTTATTAGCGCCTTGTTCGCAACTCGCCTGCGTCATCGCCCGTTATATCTATCGGCAAAGATGGCACAGACAGTTGCTTGTGTGTTGACCATCGCCGCTGCCGCTATACTTTGGTGGTCATTCTTTGCTAGAGACTACTCATTTACCTACATCTTCAAGAACTCAAGCAATGACTTGCCGCCATTCTATACTTTGACCGCCTTCTGGTCGTCGCTGGAAGGCTCGCACCTGCTTTGGACTTTGCTACTGTCGGTATGTGCAACGGTTGCGGCTTGGACGCATGCAAAAGATAACGAACATATCATGCCCTATGTTTCCGCTTCGCTGCAGGCGGTGCTGGCATGGATGTATTATCTTGCCCTGACGCATTCTGACCCCTTCACACGGATGCTACCGATGCCTAACGATGGACAAGGCATGAATGCTTTGCTGCAGAACCCGTATATGGCAATCCACCCGCCGACGCTATTTGTCGGTTATACCTTGTTGGCAGTGCCCTTTGCTTATGGGGTGGCGGCACTTTGCTATGGGGATATAACCGCTGGTTGGCTGAAGACCGTGCGGCGCTGGGCATTGCTGGCTTTTTGCTTTCTTACCGCAGGTGTAAGTCTCGGCGGGCGCTGGGCGTATGTTGAGCTTGGTTGGGCAGGCTACTGGGCATGGGATCCAGTTGAGAACTCTAGTCTTATTCCATGGTTGTTCTGTGTATGTTTACTGCACTCATTGTTGGTGCAGGATAAGGTTGGGCATTTGAAGCGCATGAGTATCGCTCTGGCGTTTGGTGCTTTCTTTTTTAGTTTTTTCGGCACGTTTATCACGAGATCAGGGGTGATAAGTTCAGTGCACTCCTTTGCGCAATCCCCTATCGGTGGCAGTTATCTGTTATTCTTGGCGGGGTTATTGCTGGCGTTTATCGTTATCTACTACTGGCGTGCGCCGTCTATCTTGCCTGCCGAGGCGGGTAAAGTTTGGGGAATGGCGAAAGAGTCGGCGTTACTGGTTACCCAGTTTATCTTGTTGACATTGGTAACGATAGTTGTCATCGGCACTTTGTTCCCTATCGTTGCGGAAGCAATCATCGGGCAGCGGATCTCGGTGCAAGCGCCTTACTTCAACAGTTTTGCTCCTTATATCGGTTTAGCGTTGGTCGTTGCGATTGCGATTGGCAACATCATGCGCTATCAGCGTTCCCAACTAACGATTAGCAAACGCATGTTATTTGTAGCATTGGTATCAGCATTGCCACTAGCGTTGGTATTTGCCAGCTATGGCAAGGTATGGCACACCCCTGCACCTTTTGCTTTAGCGGCGCAATGTGTGGGAATTTACTTTTGTTTTGCCAGTTTGCTGGTGTTGAGCGTTGATGTCATGGCGCGTCTGTCGGATTTACGTTTTAAGCTCAAGCTGTTCTTGCGCCGCAACTGTGGTTATCTCGGCGGCTATGTTGCTCACATTGGTTTGTTGATTGCGGTGCTTGGGTTTTTGGGCAATTATCGAGCGTTAGACAAGAGTGTTCAACTTGCGAAAGGTGAGAAGACTTCATTGTTTGGTTATGACCTGTCCTTTGACGGTGCGGTCATGCGTCAGGACAATAATGCTACGATTATGGAGGGGATACTACAGGTGTCGCGTGCGGGGCAGCAACTTTACAGTCTACGACCAGGGCAAAGCCGCTACCCGACCTCGCAAGAGGTGTTCCATGAGATTGCCGTGCGGGGAAATTTTTGGCATGACTTGTATGTGGTGATGACAAGCTTTAAGCCAAGCGACCAGACTGCTACTTTCAACATCCATATCAATCCAACCGTCAAGCTCGTTTGGTTAAGCATTTTTTTTATGGTTGCTGGCGGGCTATTGGCCTTGTTTGATCCTTATCGGGGCAAGTCATGAAGACGCTACTGCTCGTGGTGGCGACGTTTATCGCCACGCTTGCATTTGCGTATGACCGTAGTGCTGATATACAGCCGCAGGATATGTTTTTGTTTGAGGAGATTAGCAAGCAATTGCGTTGCCCGACTTGTCAAGGTTTGAGTGCGTGGGAATCGGAGACGAAGTTTGCCAATCAGATCAAAGACATAGTGAAAGAAAAAATCAATGCGGGCATGACACGTGATGAGATAATGGAATTTTTCACCACTCGTTATGGCTTGTGGATAATGCGAGTGCCGCCGTCGCAAGGGGTTATCGGTTTGGCTTGGTGGTTGCCGTTGACGTTGATATGCTTATGCTTGCCGCTGTTGTGGTATTTTTTTTGGCGACGTAAACGCATGCTTGGCAGCGATGGGGTGCGTTCTAGGGAAGTGTTGATGAAGCAGATGCAGGCGGAGTTAGAGGTATTGCGGCGGCAATGATTTTGTATGTTGGCATTACGGTGCTTGTGTTGTTAGCGTTGTTTTACCCGTTATTCTTTACGCGTGCGGAGAGGCTGGTGTCTTGTCAATCAATAAATGACCCACAGATGTTGCGGCAAATGCGTGAGCAGATACTACAGCAGTATTTGGGTGCTGAGCGCGATCACCAAGCGGGTCGTCTGCGGGCAAGGACATGGAAGCAACGGCAAGAGTTTTTGTGCAACCGCTACGTAGATGTGTGCCGAAGGTATGATTGGATTGTTGCGGATGAACGTGGCAAAGGGCAAGTTCATTAAGAGCGGCAGACGGACTTTGTTTATGTCAGCTCGTTGTCAAAGCAGTCTTGCCGTCATGTGCCTTGCTGTCTTCTTCCTAGCTCAAGCTTATGTGCAAACAGCTGTGGCAAACACGAACATTACTCTAGGCGAGAAGAACATCTTGCTGTTGCGCCCTGCGCTTAATAGTGTTTGGGGGGAATATATTTTTTCGGTGCATAACCCCACCGATGTTGCGCAAGTTGCGACGATAGGTTTGTTGTTGCCGCATGAGAAGACCGATTTTCGTGCTAACGAGGGTGCTAATGATGCAGACTTACGGTTAACTGCTGATGGTGAGGTTGTGTTGGAGAGGGAGTATCCTGCGGGCACAACGGTGTTTAGTATTCTATTCAAGAGTAGTGCTAGCAATGGTGAGGCGATGCTGTCGTTTGCTACCAAGCATGACATCGCTGATTTAGTGTTGATGTATGAGAACGGTTTGCAGGTTGCACCCCAATCGGGAGAATGGCAGCAGGCAAGTATCCCTGCCTTGCCGCACAAAGATTATCAAACCTGGCAGAACGCTGAAGCGATCCGTGCAGGGCAAAGCTTTGCCTTGCTGGTCAATGCTGTCCCAACCGATCGGCAACGCCTGCACTTGTTGGCACTAGGGTTTGCTGTTATCTTGGTGATGCTGTCGGTGTTCGGTGTAGTCTTTAGAAGACCTGCTGATGATAGTTATTCAGCAGAGAATCGTAAGGGTAACATATGAAATTTCCAATAACGATTATCTTGATGGTCATCAGCCTGTTGCTGTTATTCATCACCGTTGGATTGAAAGTGTTGGTGATGCTGTTGCCATTTATCGTGAAGTATGTGTTGCCTGTGGTCGCAGTCTACGTTCTCTTGCGCTATATCCGCAATCGTCGTCTTGCTTATCGTAGCACTAACAACGACACTCCCCAAACGATTGACTTATGCCCGCATTGCGGCAGTTTGTTGACTAAAGGTCATCGTTGTCGTCATTCATAGCGCTGTCCCAATTGCCGTCGTCAGTGGTGCGACCTCGTATTGGGTTTGATGTCAAGAACGGTAAGGACGTTTCAACCCACGCGCCCACGGGGGGCGCGACCAACGGCAAGCGATAGCGCAAACATCATCGGGAATTGTTTCAACCCACGCGCCCACGGGGGGGCGCGACATAGATGATTACGCATGAAGCGCGCAAATTTCTAGTTTCAACCCACGCGCCCACGGGGGGCGCGACCTAACTTCGCCAAGCAGAGTGCTAGTGCCAGTGTGTTTCAACCCACGCGCCCACGGGGGGCGCGACTTAGAGCTAACAACTCAATGTGTGGGGAGATAGTGTTTCAACCCACGCGCCCACGGGGGGCGCGACTAATGGCAAACGAAACAACCGATTACGAAGTCACGTTTCAACCCACGCGCCCACGGGGGGCGCGACCGCCAACCGTTATCGTTTCAACAATAGAAAACAATTTGCATCACCAACGATAACCTTGGCAAAACTATGCGCCTTACTTAACGCGGATAATTTATGAAATCAAATTATTTTAGTAACAACAAACACTTATACAGTGTCTAGATATGCCATCATACTATGAGAGCTTATGGTTAGCGTGAGTATGTTCAAAGGCATTACGACAAGCTTTGTTTATCTTAACTATCTAATTTTATTGATAAAGTAAATTAAATTAAAGCAAAAAAAAAACGGTCGATTGCTAAAGATAATCTTGGTTTTTTAACAGAGGAGAACAAGTGATGAGAAATGTATTAGCTACCTTGCCAATGATCGCACAACTATCATGCCAAGCCTACACACCAGACGCTGAACCAAAGGCTGCGCCTACCTTTGCCAATAACAATGAGGCAGAGATGCTGGCAAAGGAGCGAAGAGAGTGTATGGACAAGCTTACGACGGGAGAGAGTGCAGAGACGTATGGTGACGATTTAGTTACAGAGACGGAGTATGACCAGCTATTTTATTCAGAAAAAATAGCATTCAGTCGAATCATGTCTTTATCTAACAAAGGCGTTGGCTACTATCGTTATAAGGATTACTCAATTCACGGCGGTAGGATAGTCACGTCGCTAGCAATCGATGACGACGTTTGTTACTGTCTTTTAGACAACCAATTCTATAAAATAGAAATTACTGATAGAACAGTTGATTCGCCAGGCATTGGTCGTTACGATAGGCATGGTCTTCTCCGTATTGAGGTTACAGATCAGAGCAGCAAGAATTTCGGGAAAAAGAAACACCTGGAGTTTGCTCTTGATACAAATGCGATACATATCCGCCGTAAAAATCCTAATAGTTGCAATGAGTTTGTGATCAGTGTTGACCATGGCGGGCATCAAGAGGATGGCAGCAACTATGCTGATGAGTTAGGTCAGACAAAGATTAAGTTCAACGTATCAGCACCGCGCAGCAGCGGTGGTCAGGTGTTCTCTAAACTAGACGACTAAATGCATAAAGGCAGCCGACGGGTTGCCTTATGCTTCTATAAATTGCTGGAATGCTTGATGACCATGATAAAATGAAGCTCTCACACTATGATCGTGTCAGTTTCAGTCGCTAGGTGTTCGGGATACAATGGTGCAAGAAGCTACAAACCTATCACTAGCAATCCCGACTCATATGTATGACAGCTGTGCAAGTGAGAAAATTCAAGGCAACTGCGGTGATCGTGGCTACCACATAAGAGCTTACTTATAGATTAGGAGAGGCTTGCCTAGCTAGGC
>JAPPIL010000001.1 GCA_028877195.1 Pseudomonadota bacterium | reverse complement strand
TCCGCATACTAAAAAGATGTTAGTTATGCAACAAAGCCGGGGAAAGCCCTCCGCAAGAAAAAAAGCTAGTGTGTCGGGTGCTCTGAACATGCCCGCGTATGCAGTTACGCAGCATCATCCTTGCCTATCCGCCGCAAAAAATCAGCAATAGACTCATCAGGCAAAGGAAACCCACCGCGGCGAAGCTTGGCTTTCATCTTGTTCACCGCTTTTTGCGCTTCAGCGTCAAGTGTGTGCCTTTGTTCAACCACCCAATTGGGGACGACCACTTGGAAGGCAAGACCGCGGTAGCGCTTTGACTTACGGTCTTGCGAGTCAAGCACCCGATCGCCTGATGTCCCTGCCCAAGCACGAGCATAATAAGTCAGATGGCTACGAGGAATATTACGCATGCGTGGAAGATATGTGCCAGCGCCAAGACGTTGCAAAGCACTGGCGATACCAGAGCTGTTGCCAAGCCCTTGGCGATCGATGGTTAAGAGTCCGTCCAAGTTCCAGTTGCGCACAATGAAAAACTTTTCAACAGCAAGCTTTGCCCACTTGCCATCAGCGATTATCAGGTCAAAACTATAGTCTCGCAGTATGTTATCTATCAGCTTATTGCGCCATTCTGCGGTAGTCTCGTAGACTTCCTGCCACTCGCTAGCGGCAGCACCATCCATGCCAAACGGCACAGTTTTGATAACCAAGTAGTCATCACCAACCCCTAGTTCATCCATCATGCCTTGCAGATACTGCCCACGTGTGCCCGTCAAGGCACGAGCTGTAACCAAATCATCTACCCCATCAGGGTCAGCGATGATCAATACTTTCGGGTGATCAAACGAACCACGATAATGTCCAAATGCCCCGACACTTGGGTGGGTCTTGATGTTGTAAGCAGCGATACCATCACGCTCAAAGCTCATCCCTTGCTTGGCTGCAAAGATTTTTTTGCGTGGTAGATCTTGTAGTAGCTTGGCGTATTTTGGCGGTGGGCCAGGATCAAATTGATAACGCACCTCGCCATGCACAAGACGAGAATTAAACATCTCACGCCTATCGAGCGGCTGGTTCGGCTTTGTGGCAAGCATCGCATTCATGCGCTCACGATCATAGGCTGGTATATCACGCGAGCCAAAAATAATAATTTGCGCACCACGGCTGCGACGCTTGTCATCCCTGTGCTTCCCACGCCTGGCCGTAGAGGAAGAGACCATCCGATTGTTGGGCGTGCCAAAATCAAAGTAAGCCTTGTGTAAATCAGCCCGTCCATAGCGATATGTCTTGCCAGCGGCAAACCTATTCTCATTCGGATATTTGGCATTAGCAGCGCTAGGATCGGGGGCAATGTTCCAACCGAGCTTGAGGTAAGGGTGAATCTTGCGCACTTCCTTCTCTACTAGCTTTGCCACCAGATCATTGCCAAGCTGGTAGCCCCTTGCTCGCATTCTGTCTGCTTGTTCACGGTCAGGCAAACTGGCAATGACTTCAAGCATAACCTCTAGTTTCTTATAGTCGGGAGTTCTAGCTATTTTTTTGTGCAGCTCCGCCTTTGTGTGGCTATCTAGGGTTTCTAGCTGCGCTAACTCTTGTCGCCAATGTCTGATCGCAGCTTCATTCTTGCTACTAGAAAGATAGGTGGGATGCGGAAGCGACAAGACAAGGATATGACTGCCTATCGGCTCACTATGCTTGAGTCGCAATCCCTTCAGCGAGCGCGTCGGCGAATGTCTGCGAGCATGTCGGGCTTCAACCCATATCTTATTGAGGTCAAACCCACCGATTTGAGCATGATGAATAAGACCATTGCTGTAGTCGCCCGCACGCGCAAAGACCAGCGTTGAAATAACCTCTTGCGCCTGTTGCTTGATAAGTTTGCGCACTATGGCTGCCGTATCAGATTTTGCATAGTTTAGTTTTTGCTTGAGTATAGTGCTATAAGCATCATTGCCTTGCTGGTCAAAGGGCACAGCAAACTCACTATTGCCACCCGCCGACTTCATAAAAAATTCTGGGACTTGAATGTTTGCCATCTCATGTTCAAAACGCGAACCAACTTTACCGCCGCGGCTTTCAATAAAACTAGCAATGCTGTCCTTTGCTGCACCACCGAAGAGGACGATCATCTTTAGTGATTGACGGTTGTTGTTGATGATCCATTCAATCAAATCATGCCGCCACTGCGTGATCGGGCTATCTTGATCTTGAGTCATTAGCCAAACATCATTAGGCACGAGCGTTTGATTGGTTTTTAGCTTACCATTATGCAGATAGGGAGCACCTCTAGCACCATATTGCCCCTTGATGGTGAAGGCATACGCATTGATAAATGCAGCACTATACTCCACGCCAAAGAAAGAAGCTAAACTGTGCGCCCGACCGCCAAACCCTGCCGTGCCAGGGCGATTAGCTGCTTCAGCAATATGAGTGCCATCCTGCCCGATAAACAAAATCTTGACTGCATTAGGTTGAAGCAGCATGCGCCAAGGTATCGCACCAAAGGCAGGACGAAATTTTTGCGTCGTCCTGTGCCAACGCGCACGCATAATTTCTAGGGAAATAGCAGGAAAGCTAGGCATAGCAGCATGGAGGTCGATTAACTCTTTTTGACTGCCTACATCTGGGCCAGGATCAAAAGCCCAAGGTGCAGGGCGTTCAGTCTGATAAGCCAGTAGTAGCGCTGATAACAGGCACAGCGCTAGTATCCTGGACAAAAGCTTGCGCATCTCCTAACTCCTTAACATTTACCTAGATTTGTTAATGTAATCGCAGCCGCGGCAACGGGTAACTCATTTATTGAATTATTGCAATGGCAACACCGATTACGCCGCCACCTTGATCTCCTTGAGGTCGGAAGCAACGATGACGTAGCCCGCATTGCGAGGTGTGAAGCGAATTTTTTTACCAACCTCTACTGCTATCCCTGCATGGCGCACATCATGTGGGAAAAACATCACCATGCTCTTGTAATGGTTTTGCCCCAGCACCTGTAGCCACCCAATGCGTTGAGCGTCGTAGTAGATAATCGTGCCAACAAAATCATGCAGACTCGTGTCAATCAACAGCGAGCCTGTGCCCCTACTCGCGGCGATCGCGTTAGCAAAGGCTTCGACCTTTTCATCGCCCTCCTTGCCGAAGAGATAAAGCATGTGCTTGGCACGAGTGCATGCGACGTAGAATAGGCTGGCCATAATCGGGTGCGTAATCGGTAATTGATATTCGCTAAAGTTCACCAGTATCGCTACTTTAGTCTCCAACCCTTTGAAACCCTGCACGGTCGAGACCAGCACGCTACCAGTCGGTTGTTTACAAATACCAAGGCCATGCCGATGCTGTCGCAAGCGAAAACGATGCAACGGCAATGCTCCTACCTTCTGCAAGCCTTGCAGCAAAGAGTCATCGCTATGTGGGTCGCGGGCTGATAGAATTGCGATCTCATCGGGGCGCACCTTCTCTACTCGCACAAGCTTATTCAACAAGTGTTCAAGTTGCGCTAAAAATTCACCCTTATCCTTATACGTTAAAAGTTTAGGTGTATAGCCCAAGCGCCCGCAATGGCTCTTCAAAATCATGCTGCCAGTGCGAAATGAACGGGCAAACTCCGATATCTCCCGTGTGGTGCGATAGTTATGCACCAAGGGAAAGTAAGGACTTGCAATCGGCAGCACATCCTCTGGTTCAAATTTCATCTGTCGCCCCCCTGAACCAAACACCCCCTGACTGCGATCAAAGAACAGATAAAAGCGTGCGGCATCGCTAGCCAAGAGTTCCTTGAATGCCCCCCACCAAAACGGTTGCACATCCTGCGCCTCATCGCAAATCAGCACATCATAGCGACGGTTAGGGGGACTGGCTTTGATGAGTTCTTCAAGTTTTTCGGGAGCATGATACTGCCGCCAATCATCCTCTTGTTCACGAAACTCTGGCGGTGGAGTCAGCAAATCGACTCCATAAGCATTAGCTAAAGCCAAGAACGTTGAAATTTTTATCTTGTCCGTTACTTTGTTTTGGAGGGCATAGCTTTGCAATGGGTTAGATGATAGCAGTAGCACGCGTTTGCCGAGATTATGGAAATGGCGTGCCAAGTAAAGTGCTAGCATACTCTTGCCTGTGCCTGCTTCACCCTCAATGCCGATGCGTTTGCTGCTACTGATAGGGGTTACGAGAGTTTCTTGAATGACATCAATGTCCTGTAGACGCAAGTCATGGCTGTCGATGTAATCACGTAAGTAAAGGCGTGAGATGAAATTCTTGCCCTTGATGAAGCGTGTCAATTTTGCCGCAACATCTTTGAAGCACCGAAACTTCGTCGGCGTGGATTGCTGCATGATGGCAACTAATGCCTGCTCTAACCTCTGATAACGACCTCGACCGATGATAATACCAGTCTCAATGCCAGCAACGCCCTCAAAGTCTTGCTCCTGCGTCGAAGGTAGGCAGACCGCATAACAGACGGGAACTTTGATATTTTGCTGACGCAGTTGCGCTACGAACCTGCTTTTCCATAACAAAGCCTGTTGAAAAGGATTTTTTATCTCATGCTGCTCGTCATAACGATTGATCGAGTAAAATTTACCCTCTTGGCATAAGATTCGCCCCCCCTTCACCTCAATGACGATGAGACCAAGCTGATGATGATAGAGCAAAAAATCCATCTCGTTATCAAGCATCCCTCGCTCACCCTCAATACCCGCTAAATGACAGGAGTAGAACACATGCCAGTCATCGTTAAGCTTGCGACAGCGCTTATAGAAGTCCTGTTCAGCACGACTACAGAACACAACATTAGCCCTCGTATTGTCTGGGAAAATAGTTGCCATACCATGCCTTTGCATTTGTTAGTGCCAGCGTCGCTGTTTCGGCAACAATCGCAAGTGAATCAAACTAATTTTTTTGCTGCTTCTTTCCGAGAATTTAAGCAGAGGTAGAGTAAAGTGCAAGGTTTGGTTTATGGATGACCAAAAAGTAAACGGTAAAACCCCTGCAGACAACGTTGATGGCGAGGTATTTGACTTTGATGCGTTTGAGGACATGCTCTCTGAAGAAGAGTTGAGTCATGCCATTCAACAGCATCAATCGCAACAAGCGCAGATTCAACAGCAGGAACAGCAGGAGCAGGAGGCATTACAAAAAGATATCGATGAATTGTGCACGTTTCGTGGCACTTACACAGAAAGTTCCGACGACCAAGACCAGCAAACGGTGGTAGAGGATGCAGCACCACCAGCGCATGTAGCGAGGGCAAACAATGTGGCAGGCGACGACAACTGCTTGCCAATGCCGACGATGGTTGAATTTATTGCCCCTCCTAGCCCACCATCGGAACTGCCACCAAGTAGCGCCGAGTCTGCGTTAGTGCCAGAGCTTGTTCGTGAGCAGCAGGTAGGGGGTGCTATTGATCAGGTTGAGGGGCAGGCCGATGACCAGCAGTCTGACAGCAACAAGGCTGCCGTTGATAGCACTGACTCTGATAGTCATGACAACCTTGGGGCTAACAGCGGCATAGACAATGCCGACGCTAGCAACGACGATAGCGATGAGCTTCGCCTTGAATCATTTCTTTCTCCTGATGACACGGTTGCGAGCAAGGTAGTTGCAAATGAGGTTGATGTTGAAAGTTTATCTGCCCGTCATTTAGCGCAAACAATTCACGATGAGTCTCTCTATACTATCTCTGCGGTCAAGTATTTAGCGCAACACAGGCATTTGCGTGCCGCTATCCGCAAGGTTAGGCTCAAGCTTGAAGTGAATATCGACTTTGATCGCTTGGCACGACTGGTTGATGAGAAGGAATCCCCATCTAGGGATGACCAGTATCATTTGCGTGCCTATGAACTGTTGTTGCAAAAACTTTTACTCAATGTCTTTGACTACATGTATGTGGTGGGCAAGGCTGGCGACAGTATCGAGCAGCTGATTGCCGTTGAGTATGAAGATTTCTTTGAGACGATGACAGGGTTAACACGGCAAGATTTTGCGCAACTTTGTAAGCTTGGCGTGTTCAATGCGAAAGAGCTGATGCAGACGATAACAGCTTTCAATCTCTGGTCAAGCAAAACGATGAATGCTGAAAACTTTATCCTTTACCATATCAATGCTTCGCAGCAGGCGGGAGTATCATGATTAGATCACATGCATTGGATTTTTTGGCGCATGCCAAGGGTAGGGAGCATCCTGTTTTGAGGTTAGATCGGGCGTTTGATTTTGTCAGCAATGTCGGTAGCGATGTGTTGAGCAGCGATGAGTGGGTGTTTTTAGATCCATTTTGTGTTGCAGGTGAATTGATGTTAGCGATGGCGGGACTAATGTGTGGAGCAAGGGATAGCATTGATTCTATCGCTAAAATCGGTGAGTTTATGCATCTGCAGAATAGGTTTCACATGCTGTCCCCGAATGTGCAGAGCTATTATGTGGTGCGCAAGGTATTTTGTTCAAGCAATGAATACAAGGCACGCAACATCTTCAATGCTGGTTATCTCTCTGAAGATGGCTACAATTTTGATCGCGAAGTATACAAGGCTGCGATTCTCGACAAGGTGGAAGCCTTGCTGAGTATTCCTAACAAAAAAATCATGGTCATTAGCTCGTTTCCTTGCCAAAGTAATTTTAACAGCATGGCAAGATACATCTACAAGTCGCTTGTTAGTTTGATGATGAGGCGGGGATGTATAGATCAAATGCTTGTCCTTGCTCCAGAGCGCTGGTTTAGCAACAAGGAAAAATTTAAACAGAGCAAAGAAGTTCAATCTGGCATGTTGAAATACATCCGTGTAAAAAATTCCCGCTGGCTTTTTCCGCACCACCGTGTCCGCGAAGGTCTGTGCTACATGCACTTTGATCGTAGCTTTGAAGGGGCGGAGCTGATCATTGATAGGGGCAATCGTCGGCGTTCAGTTGCGATTACTAGAGGTTTTACCAACAAAATAGTCTCATCCATTTTGCGCAAGATTTCATAGCTTTGGCGGCGCACTTGTGCTGCTAAATGGGCAATAAGTTTACATTAAGGAAGTTTAACTAGACGAGTAGCTGTGCAAGCTATTTACTCGCATGTCTGATTGAGGGTGCGACCATTTAACAATGTCATCTATTGCAACAATACTCATACTAGGAGCGGGAAACTTTGGCACTTGCCTTGCTTGTCATCTCGGCAATCTTGGGCATGCGGTGCTGATTTGGACGCGTTCACAAGCGACGGTGGCAGCGATCAATGAAGAGCATCGTAACGACCGTTATTTAACCGATATACAATTGCCGACCAATGTGCGTGCGACCAGCGACATTAGTGATGCATTAGCAGCTAGTGATATTCTTTTGCTCGCTGTGCCTACTCAAGCATTGCGTTCTGTCTTGCCGCAGGTGCGTAACCATATCAAACCAGATACCTTGATTGTCAGCACTTTAAAAGGGGTTGAGCTTGATAGTGGTTTGTTGCCACAGCAAATCGTTGCTGACGTGCTGGCGGCGGAACATGCACAACGGATGATAACTTTATCGGGGCCGAGTTTCGCGGCTGAAATTGCCGCCAAGCAACCGAGCTGTGTGTCTATCGCAGGACGCAATCCTGACGACCTTAACTATGTGCAGGAGGTCTTC
Source organism: Pseudomonadota bacterium (assembly GCA_028877195.1). GTDB lineage: Bacteria > Bdellovibrionota_B > Oligoflexia > Oligoflexales > JAPPIL01 > JAPPIL01. Next base: position 1,407 of record JAPPIL010000001.1, on the reverse strand, counting down.
CATTCTCCCAAGCTACGCATCTACACATCTGATGACCCGATTGGCCTAGAGGTAGCAGGTGCGTATAAAAACGTCATCGCGATCGCAGCAGGTGCAAGTGCGGGTGCAGGGTTTGGTGAAAATAGTGCCGCATCCCTGATTACTAGGGGTTTAGCAGAGATGGTGCGCTTTGGTGTTGCTTGTGGCGCAGACCCGATGACTTTTTTAGGATTAGGAGGGGTAGGTGATTTGTTTTTGACCTGTAGTTCTAAACAAAGCCGTAATTTTCGTGTTGGGTTCGGTCTTGGTCGCGGCCACTCACTTGCAGATACGTTGGCTGGCATCGATTCAGTTGCTGAAGGGGTTGCGACCAGCAAGTCTATCTATATGCTCGCTCAACAGCGTGGTATATCGTCCCCGATTGCTGAAGCAGTTTACCTCGTTCTTCATCAGGGTTTGCCGATCACTCAAGCAATCGATGACCTCCTCAACCGTGAAGCTAAATCTGAATTGGAATGATGAGGGATTGCCGACTAGAATAATATCAACCTATCCTCGAATCTTGCATAAAAGATACTAGAGGTGATCGTAATATAAGTTCCTGCACGTGCACATGCTTGTCAACACCTGGCATTATGATGGGTTTTTTAGAGTCTGTGGTTGTGAATACAAGTGTTGCTACGTCAAATATGAAACCTCGCCTCCGTATGTCTATATTCTCAAGCTTGCTTAACAGGATGGTATCTTTCTTCCAGCCGTGTCGCTTAATGATCCGTTGTGTTGTCAAGGTCAGCTGTAGATTTAAAGACATTCCCAAAAAGATCATATTGATTCCCCAAATCAATAAACAAACAACCGATAACCAGTGTTCAAGGCGAGAGGCGAAAAACATGACTAGAAAAATGCCGACTAAAAACTTGGGAATAAAGTAACTCCAGTGCGGTCTTATACGGCAAATTATTTTTTCGTCCGCTATTACGTTCATATTGCCCCCCCCTTACTTTGCAAAATGCCTATCGTCGTTTTTTGCGTTTAATTTTAATCAGAACTTTGTCAAAAGCAGTGGTTGTTGCTGCCGTAAATGGCTTTGTCTTTACAAGGCAAGCAGTCGTTGCCAGCAGTGGTATAGTGTTTTGGCATCGACTTGTTGGGGGATAGGGCTGGGTTTACCGTTAGCGAGTAGTATCCAGCGCCGTGCATCTATGCTTTTCTTGTCGTGGCAAACAAAGTGCATAACTTGTTGCCATAAATCAGCTGCGGGCAAGTTGCCTAGTAGTGTGCGTAACCGCTGACCTTTGATGGGCAAGGCATCGTAAACTGATTGCGCATAGTCGCAACGCTCGCCTAACTCAAAGCTCACCAGCAAGGCAAAAGCGATACCACAAGCCACCGCCTCACCGTGTAGAATCATCGTTTGCTGGGCATGGG
>JAPPIL010000051.1 GCA_028877195.1 Pseudomonadota bacterium | reverse complement strand
CGCTTATCACCAAGATGCCCATAATAGAAGCCCTCCCCAGAACTTGCATCACTTGACTTCACTAAACACGAAAACTTCGGGGAGGGTTTAAGATTTAATTGCAAAGGTGTCAACTTATTTTTTTTGTTTGGTTGGCATTAAACTTGTGCTTTAAGGAATGAATTTAACAGCGAGCAAACAAAACTCTAGCGGTTAGCCTTAAAATGTCTTTCAATATCGCGATCAGCTTGTCTTTTTTTGTGTGTTTCACGTTTGTCGTATAGTTTTTTGCCTTTTGCTAGAGCTATCTCGGCTTTGATGTAACTACCTTTGAAATACACACGCAAGGGCACGATGGTTAGACCCTTTTCTTGTATCCCTTGCTGTAGTTTAAGGATTTCTTTTTTTTTCAACAGCAGTTTGCGGCGGCGTTTTTCTTCGTGGTTGGCACGATTGCCGAAGTTATATGGACTGATATGCATATCGCACAGGTAAGCCTCGCCTTTTGTAACATCAACCCAGCTGTCTTTGAGATTGCCGCGTGCGGCGCGCAGAGACTTTACCTCTGTGCCCTGTAAAACTATCCCAGCTTCATAACGATCAAGGAGATGATAGTCATGACTAGCCTTGCGATTGCTGACCAGAATACGCATCAATCAAAACGATAGCGAGACAGCGATGACATCTGGTCAACTGCACGATACTTACCTTGCTCGTTAGCTATGTGGGCGGCGACCCAATCAATATCATGCATGAAGAACAGCAACCATTTCTCTTGTAGCGCCCGCTCATACAGTGCCTGCTTTTCATCGATCAAAAGTTCTGGATAACGGTCGTAGCCCGCGGTAATTGCTAAATGCACCCAAGCACAACCAGGAATCAAATCACTCGCAAAAAACATCTTGTTGTGCCTCTCCCCCCAAAGCACATGCATTTGACCCACCGTATGCCCTTCGGTAAAGATAAACTCAAGCTTACCTCGCAACTTAACAGGGATGTCGTCTGCACCTTCGATCAATACTAACCGCTTGCTAGACCGCAACTTACTTGGCAAGTCAGCGATGAACGAAGCATGGTCGCGCCGATGCGCTTGTTCAGCGCGAGCCAAAGCCCGTGCACCAACTAGATAGTGTGCATTTGGAAAATTGAGCGCACCATCAGCGGCAATCAAACCACCGACATGATCAAAATGAAGATGCGATAGGATAACATAGTTGATTTCATCAGCACTCACCCCACAAGCATGCAGGTTTCGTAGCAGTAAATTTTCGTCGCTATTCTCAACACCATAACGCTTGGCTAAATGCGGCGGGAAAAAGTTGCCAACCCCCGTCTCACACAAGACTTTAATCTTGCTAGCCTCATCTTCTATCAATAACCCACGTGTAGCTAAACGAATACGCCCCAATTCATCAGGCTGATGCCACTTCTGCCACAGGGCACGCGGCACATTGCCAAACATCGCACCACCATCAAGCCACTGACTATTGCCCTCAATTGCGGATACAAAAACCACAAAATACCTGCTGTTTATTATCTATGCAATCCTGCAAACGCCAGCAATTGTAAACGGTTAATGGCGAAAAAAATACAGTTATTCACAAATAATGTGAATAACTCGGCGCTATGTTCATCTCATCATAATCAAAATAAAAGAGCGCGTTTATAGAACCAATACTAATCAGGTTATTGCGTTTAACCGATGATGTGTTTGATTGAACAGAAATGATACTTGCATGGTTTCATATAAAAGACTTGTTTTAACAATCGTAACAACTGTTTCTTGCGAAGCTTTCTCACTCGCAAGCATCAGGGAGTTTATCAATCCTGATGCTACTATCCCGTGGCAAACAATGCGCAGAGTAAACATTCACCCTTTTCGCAACCATGCACCGCTACCACAGCATGCTTTACACTTGCATGGTCTTGTTGATTTAGCAACATACGGCAAACTACTGTTGCATCACAGCAACCTACCGAGTCAATTTGAAATCGTTACTAGACCGCAAAGCCGCACCGCATTGCGTTATCGCTTCCGTCTCAATGGCGCACGGGTGTGTGATTTTGAGGTGGCTCTACATTCCCTACCCGCAGGTCAAGTCTTTTATGTCGGTCGTTTGCCTATCGGCAATCCACAGCTGTTGGGTCTGACATGGGCAAATCACGATGAGATCCAAGACCTTATTGCTGCATCGTTCACAAGCGCTGAAATCATCTCGCACACCCGTTGTCTGTTAAACACTGCCGATGGTCTGTTGCCTGTAGTAGACGCAGAAATCATTGTGGAGGGATTGCCATACACGTTGCGCATGACTGCCGACGCTATTTTGCACCAGCAACGGCGTTTTGCACATGCAAAGGGCAAGTTTGAAGTTTACCCAGAGAACCATGTTCGCAATAAAAAGCGTGAACGTGTTGAAGTAGAAGTAGATGGTAGCGGTTATCTGGACAATGATTATTTTTCTACCGTATCTCTTGATTCCAACATTGCGCGTGCCTACAGTGCTGACAATGAGTTCATCTATCCAGAGACCGACATACGAATGGCGGAAGTTAACGGCTTTGTGCACGCGAATAAGATGCTGGATTGGTTTGTCGAGGCTGGCTTTGAGCCATCTGACAAGGTGATAATCGGTGTAAACTCCAGCCCCTATGACTTGGATGACCCCTACCGCAATAATGCTTTTTACCTCCCGCAACAAACTGATACCGATGGCAATACAACAGATGCGAAAATTTTCTTGGGGCGTGGGGATGATATTATTTTACGAAACCTCTGCAATGATGGTGATGTCGTTGCCCACGAGCTGGGACATCATATAATATATCGCTATTTGGGCAATTTTCAGGCGGACGGTGGGGTATTGCACGAAGCGCTAGCTGATTATTTTGTCTATGCTAAAACCAACAACCCTTGCTTGGCGGAAAGCATTTGTCCAACTGGTTCGCCAGCCTGCTACCTCAACGGCAAGTGTCTGCGCAGTGCCTCGACTTCCTTGACTTATCGTGATGTTCAAGCTTCAAATAGCCCGCATAGAAAGGGGATGGTATTGTCCGCAGCGTTGTGGAATTTGCGTCAGCACCCCGACACCAGCAGAACAAAGATAGACACGATTATTTATGACTCAATGCAGTATTTTCTGCCAGACACCGACCAACGCGGGTTTATTAAATCTTTACTCGCTGCCGACTATGCGCTCTTTAAAGGTGAGCACTGCAAAACAATCATTAGCTCCATGCGTAAACGGGGATATGGCTGGTTGTTGGATGACTTGTCCTGCGCTCGCAAAAAACTGGCAATAGGATATGAGAGGCGTATCAAGGCTGATAGTGAAGCGGAGGTAGAGGAAGATTCCGATACCTATGAATACCGAACACCTGCGTGTGGCACAATCTTGCCATCGTCAAAGCAGAGCCATTATGTTCTAATACTGCTGGCATTTGCGCCACTATTAATCGGTATTGGCATCGCAAGACGACAGATGTAAACGACATAGAACAGAATAAATTCACAATAGTTTGAGAGCCACATGCCATCCATGATGGATACACCAGCATACGTGGATGTCCACACCCACTTGACGCATGAGTTATTCAGCACTGACCTCACCGCGGTAATTGCCGCAGCCGAGACTGCTGGGTTAAGGCATATCGTTGTCAATGGTTTGCACCCTACGTCTAATCGCATTATTTTAGCGATGGCAGCCAAATTTCCTATCGTGCATGCGGCACTCGGCATCTATCCAGTTGAGGCGGTCGCTGATCTTTTGCCTGCTGACTTTTCCTATGAGGTGGAGAAATTCTCGGTTGCGGATGAACTTGCCTTCATCGCTACCCAAGCAAAGAGCGGCAAACTAATTGCTATCGGTGAATGTGGTCTTGACGGTTATTTAGTGGGGGAAGAGACTTTCGCCGCGCAAGAGCGAGTTTTTCTACGCTTGTGCGAGATTGCAACTGACTGTAATTTGCCGATAATTATCCATAGCCGCAAACGCGAGCGCCGTATCGCCGAGGTTGTCATTCATCACGGTATCAAGCGGGTTAACTTTCATTGCTTCTGCGGCAAGGTCAAGCTTGCGAAACGGTTGGCCGAAGAGCATGGCTTTTGGTTTTCAATTCCCGCCAATTCCCGTGTCAATCAAGGATTTCAGCGCATGATGGCTGAATTGCCACTTGAAAAAATACTGACTGAAACCGATGCCCCTTACCTTGCGCCCGTGCGGGGCGAGCGCAATGAACCAAAGAACGTTGTCCACACTGTTGAACACCTCGCTTCTATTCGCAACATGAGCCAACAGCAAGCATGTGAACAGGTGTATCGCAATTTTCTAGAGCTGATGGGCATGCCAAGCACTGCTTGATCTATCGGTATTGCCACCACTACTGTATTTGCCTAACACCAACCAACACTAAAGCCAAAAAAAAACACCGAGAGAAGAGACATGATAGAATGACCAACATGGGAAGATGGTATAACCCAGTATGCTACTTCACAAAAAACGATAGATAAAATGACTTCCGAACCTCACCTTTCCAGTCATGAATATACATCAATACTCATAAACCCCCTTGCCTGTCTTGCGTCCATAGTGGCCAGCTTCAACGTATTTCACCAGCAGTGGTGAAGGTCGGTAGCGTTCCCCTAGTCCTTGATGTAAAGTCCTCATGATTGCTAAACAAGTATCAAGCCCAATTAAATCCGCCAGTGCCAACGCTCCCATCGGTTGATTAGTGCCAATCTGCATGCCTTTATCAATATCGGCAGCGCTGGCAACATCATGCATCAAGGCATCAAAGGCTTCATTAAGCATTGGCATCAAGATACGGTTGACGATAAAGCCAGGGTAGTCTTGGCTAATAACTGTTTCTTTGCCAAGTTCAGTTGCAAGTTGTTTGATTTGACTGATAGTGCTCGTATCGGTAGTCGCAGTTGGGATAATTTCCACTAGTCGCATTAAAGGCACTGGGTTCATAAAGTGCATCCCGATAACCTGCGTCGGACGTTTGGTGCAGGCAGCAAGTCTGGTAATCGGTATTGACGAGGTGTTGGAGGCAAAGATCGCTTTGCTGGCAGCGGTGGCATCCAACTCCTTGAACAAAGACTGCTTGAGTGCTTCGTCTTCCGACACAGCTTCGATGATCAACTCACAATTTTGTAATTCCACCAAACTCTCAACATAAGCGATACCTTCTTCACATGCTTGACGTTGGGTATCTGAAATTTTTTGCTTGGCATGTAGTCTTGTTGCTGATGCCGCGATCTGTTGTCTCGCTTTGGTTAGTTGGTCGCGGCTATTGTCGCATAGCTTTGTTTGTTTGCCTGCCGCTGCACAAACTTGTGCGATGCCACTTCCCATTTGCCCCGCACCGATGATACCGATGTTCATTTATCGCTCCTGTTTGCAGTTAACATCTGTCTGCACATAATTTATGACAAGATTATGATAAAGGAAATCAGCAATCCCCCACACTGGTCGTATCTTTTGCCACCGCCGCCAGAGGAGGCTTGTGTATTCTCCTGCCAGCAGGGACGCTACCTAGTGGTGGCAAAAGATTTTGAGCTCATTCCCTTTGCAGACGTTAAAAATTTAAAGTTGGGTAGACAAACAGATGCTTATCGCACAAGCCTGCCGTTTGCAACTGGCTACGTAGCTTTGATAAGCTACGATGCCTGCGCACAACTATCTAACCCCGCCCCGCTAGTCTGCTGGCGAGTAAATGGCGCAGCCGTCTACGATACTGTTGCGTGTCGCACGTGGTTGACTGGGACTTGCTCATCACTTGCACTCTACTCATGCCAATATCCAGCAGGGGCTTTGCATTTACAAACTTATGATCGCGATGCTTATTATCATATGCGGGTGCAGCAGATCGTTGAGGATATTCGGGCGGGACGCTACTATTTGTTAAACTACTTGCGTTTCTTTGCGGTTAATTCTCATTTTGAGCGCCATACTGCGCTTACCAGCAAGTTTATTCGCAGCACTGCGCCCTATAAGGCTATGTTGCGTTGGGAAGATCAGGCTATCTATTCATTTAGCCCTGAACACTTTGTCAGTGTTAATGCCGATACATTATTATGCTCGCCGATCAAAGGCACAGCAAGTCGTAGCACAGACACACAGCAAGACCTGATGCGTATGCGGGCATTGCAGAGTTCCGAGAAAGATTTAGCTGAACTTCATATTACGGTTGATTTAGCACGCAATGACATCGGTCGTATCGCAAACGCTATTCGGGTGCATGATGCTGGTAGGGTGCGAAGTTTCCGCACGGTGCATCATTTAGTAGCAAAGATTCAAGCAACATTATCTGCACCAATTAGCTTGCAGGAATTTTTGCAGGCTATGTGTCCTGCAGCATCGATAAGTGGTGCGCCAAAAGTAGAGGTGATCCAAGCAATATCTGACTATGAGTCGCAGCCACGCGGCTATCTGATGGGCAACATCATTTGTATTGATGATAGTTGTTTAGTGGATTCATCGGTATTGATTCGCACCGTATGGAGTCGGGGTGATAACTTTACTTACGCCGCAGGTGGAGGGATAACACTAGCAAGCAAGCCAGACGATGAGTTGCTAGAGGTTAGCGCCAAAACTAAAACCTTGTTGAGTTAGTTACGTTAGGTGTATATGTAATAATCTTTTGCAACATGCCTTGGTTATGGTAAGTTTATCAAGGCTCTGATTAGCAGTATGCCAGCAAAGGGAGAGGGGTGCGGAGAGAGCTGACGCAAGTGAAAAAAACAGACATTACTTACGCAACAAAACCACCGCGCAAGACACGGGCAAAGATACGAGTAGATGAATTGCTAACGGAACGTGGGTTAGCATTACCTTTAGTGCATGCCAAAATAATGGCAGGGCAGGTATATGTTGATCAACAAAAAGTAGCAAGCCCCGCACTGCTCGTTGCTCCTAGCGCTGATGTGCGAGTGCGGGCGGGCAAACGCTATGTCAGTCGCGCTGGGAAGAAACTTGCAACTGCTTGTAAAGCTTTGCGATTAAACGTGCGTGGCAAGCATGTGCTTGATGTCGGCGCATCAACGGGTGGGTTCAGCGACTACTGCCTCCAACATGGAGCTGCGAAAATTACCGCAGTTGATGTCGGCACTGCCCAGCTTGCGTGGTCATTACGGCAAGACCTGCGGGTGCAGAGTTTTGAAAAAACCGATATTCGCTCCCTGCCAGCCGCAGCGTTTCTTGGCATTGATCTGGTGTTAGCGGACGTGAGTTTTATTTCCCTAACCTCCATCCTGCCCGCAGTTTTCGCCCATCTCCAGCATGCCGCATATTTGGTGCTTATCAAGCCACAATTCGAGATTCCACGCAAATTAGTGCCACGCGGTGGTATCGTCAGCAATGCCAAGCATCATCGCTATGCCTGCGAACGCGTGCAGGATAGCTTCCGCAAGCAGGGGTTCAAATATCTGCGTTTAACCAGCTCACAAGTGCTTGGCACTAAAGGCAATCAAGAGTTCTTCTTGTACGCTAGATAACTGAAGGCGATACCGATAATGCTTACCCCAACACCGATGTAGAGTTCATCCAACTCCCAGCCAAGATAACGCCATACCGTTACAGCTACAGCTGATGCTAAACAGACGCAAACAAAATGCGTGTCCTTGATCGCTTGTGCAGGTAAGAAGAAACCGCAAACGACTGGGAATAGGAGGCAGGCCGCCGAGTAAGTGCCGAGTGTCTTCCAAATATGTGGAATTTCGCCTGCGAATAGGTATGACAAGAGAATGGTGATGGTGGCAGTCATTGCCAATGCGGTTGCATGCGGGACGATGCGGCTTTTATAGTTGCCGATGTCGTAAGATAACGTTGTTGAAGCGATGAGCATATACGAGTCAAGCGTTGATAGGATGGTCGCACATATCCCTGCCAGCAACAGTCCACCCCACGGACTGGGCAACACTTGTAAGGCATAGATGAGGTAGGCATTACTGGCATCGTGGTCGGACAGCACCGCACGGGCATACATCGCACCAAAGACGGTGCAGAGGTCAAAGACCATCCAAACGAGGGTTGCAATAAGAATACCGCGACGGGCAACCTGTTCAGAGCGGGCGGCAAATATCCGTTGATAAAAATTTGGATCAACGAGGGTTGATAGGGCGATAAAACCCCAAACAAATGTGGTTAGCAGAGGCACGTCGGCGGTAAGCGAGAAGTGCGAGGTGGGTAGCGCCTGTTGTAAGAAACTTAAGCCACCATGTGTTTGGTAAGAAAAGTAGATAACGCTAATTACGGCGGCATACATAAGGAAAAACTGCATGACATCGGAATAAACGATCGCTCGAAAGCCACCATACATTGAGTAGCAAGCCACAGCTACTACACCTACCAAGACAGATAGCTGAAAACTCATCCCTGTTATACTTTGCAGCAGTAGCCCTAAACTGGTGGCATAGGCGATTGGCAAAACATTGAAGAAATTAAAGACACTGCTTAACTTACCTGCCTTATTACCAAACATGCGGGTAACTAGTTGCGGCAAAGTCAGCGCCGAGTATTTGCGCACATGTTTTACAAACACCAGTGCGAATAATATGTATGTGGCATACCAGAACAGACCTTGAATCAAGAAACTATAGATACCGTGTTGGAAAGCTATTTGCGTTACGCCAAAGATGCCACCATACCAAGTAGCGGTGAGAGTCATGACATACAATGGCAAGGTCAACTGCCGTCCCATCAACAGATAGTCAAGCATACCATTGTCCTTGCGTGGACGACGACGATGCCCGTAAACAACAAGCGCCACCGTCGCTAACATTCCAAGCCCAAAGACTAACCAATCGCTGGATGTAATGTTCATCTGTTGTTTGCGGAGGGATTTCCCTCTCTCCGCACCCCTCTTGTTCGCAAGACAAGTATATCTTGGCGCAAGCTATCGTAGTAATAGCTATCACTTATGTATCAAAGTCGAGAGGTCAACCGCACATTACTCTGGGGATGAAATCACCAAGAGCATATAGGTCTCTTAAACAGGCTGGATAATGTGTCCACT
>JAPPIL010000155.1:697-9033 GCA_028877195.1 Pseudomonadota bacterium | reverse complement strand
GACTAACGTCTCTCCGCATACAAACAAAAATAGGCATTACTTATGCAACAAAGCCGGGGCAGTGCCCCCAGCTAAACAATTACTTGACTATCTTGATGTTCAAAACATCAACACGAGGACAATACCAGTACGATTTGGTCGGCTTCATATCGTATCTTTTGCCTTCTTTCGGAGTGGCATCCTGCTTGGTTATAAACGGGCCAACAGGTGTCTGTTGACAAGCTTTATCCGTCAAGGAGTTTGAGATGATGCGCAACTTGTAGGTTGAACCAACTGACGGATATGGGACTTCTTTATTTTTATCAATGCGATTCCATCTAACCCCGAATTGGAACTGGTCAGCATTAGTGATTGGTTTAAGTGTGCCATCGCTCTGTTTCTGTGAAAAATTCTTCCGCACTATGTAAAGCCAATTCGGAACATTTCTATCTTGGTCGCCCACTACCTCCCAATCGAGATCACTGTTCTTCTTTACGTATGGTTGGTCTTTAACAATATCGAGACCAATGGCATTGACAACCCAATACTTGCGATGTTCACTCTTCCCATACTTGAACTCAACATGATACTCGCCGTCAGCACCCCTCTCCAGCTCATTGCTTATGACATGCTGGTCGGCGATCTTTTTTGACCTATATAACGCCAGCTCTGCACGCCGCAAGCAGCGGTACTTGTCGATGACTTGCTTATTGTTTAAGTCCATTAGACGCATCTCAACACAAGCATATCCTTTAGGGTTAAAGTATTTTGGGTCATAGTTAGTTGCCGTTGGATCTTTTGCTTTGAATACCGTAATCACTCGATGTCCCGCAGGAAGCTGAAAGGACTTGCCATGGTGGATAAACTCACCATTCCCCTTGTCATTATTGCGACAGTAACTGCCAAGAGCTTGTCTAACCGCATTGTGGTCGTGTGTTGCTGGGTCATAGATTTGATAGACAATATCGCTGAACATCACTTGGCGACGCTCACGGTTGATCAAACCTGGGGCATCGTTCAGATAGGAAAACTCAACAGTGATCTCGTCTGTGCCTGTGTTATCAAAGTATAGCGACGAGCTACAACTATGACGGCCTAGAACAGCGTACCAGGTAGAAGAACTCGATGCAGCTACTAATTTCCCGCCATTGGCCTTGTAGCCAGCTGTGTTGGTTGTTAGCGGTTGTGGCACTGTAACTGTCTGCTGTTTGGTAAATTTCGGAGTTGGCTGCAGTCTATAGTTCGTGCCGTCCGTGCCGACCACACAAGCTATGAACTCACCATTATCATTGCCATCGCGATCAGCTACACCCAAATCAATGCCTTGCTGCGGCAATGAGCCACCATCGTTAAAGGTGCACTCATCAGTACTAGAAAACTCCCCGTTACTGTCCTTCGTGGGGCAACTCTGGTTGCCATCAATTACACACCACTTGAAGTTAGTCGCGACCGAGTTCGCAGCTGGGTCTACAGACATCACACCGTTTGCAATCTGGGGAATAACATCTACGGGTGAAAAAGCGCCTTGCGGAGCATCTTTGGCAATAGACTGAGGTTGCAACCAGGCCGTCGCCACTTCACCATCACTGTTGACTCCCCTGATGCAGAGCAGCCTCGCACCAGGGTCTTCACTATCACTGATGGTTATCACCGTATCAAACTTGCCCGACTTCTCTTGTGCAGCATCATCACAACTCTTGTTCTGCCCAAATAAAAATTTATACATAAACGAAACCGCCGCATCATTAGCCGCAGCAACCTTGAAGCTCCATTGTTCAGCATCAGGGTTATACATAGGGTCATCGACAAACTCGACCAGCGCATCCTGCTGCACGTCGGCGCTGTTAATATCTATCTCAGGCAAGTCAGGGCCACCGCCTGGTGGCGGCACATTGACTTCGGTAGTGCATGCCAACACAATCGTTATTACTATGTATGGTAGTGCTTTTATTTTCATCTGATCTCCCCAAAGTCGCAATAGATGCTGAAATACGAGAGACCTATCGTTAGGTGATGGGGTTTTATTTAGATATTTTTTATAAACAGATAATTTTATTTATATTTTATCTGGATACCCAGCATCTACAAGCTGGCACGAATGTCGGCAAGGAGGTCGGCATGGTTTTCGATTCCTACCGATAAACGCACGAGATCGCTGGTTATGCCGAGCGTCTTGCGTCTGGCAGCTGGGACACTGGCATGGGTCATCGTTTCGGGGTGATTGATCAAAGACTCTACCCCACCGAGGCTTTCAGCGAGTTTGATCAGTTTGAGATTTTGCATGAACTTGTAGGTGGCCGCCTTACCGCCGCGCAAACGCAGAGAGATTATACCAGAGAAGCCGTTTACCATCTGTTGACTTGCGAGCGCATGTTGCGGGTGGCTGGGCAGACCTGGGTAGACTACCGCACTAAATGCCTGCTCTTGCTCCAGCGCTTGTGCGATCATCATTGCATTGTGCTGGTGTTTTTGCATACGGACAGCTAGGGTCTTGAGGCTGCGTAGCAGGAGGTAGCATTCAATCGGGGCATTGACCGCACCCGCGGCAAATTGCAGGAACTTTAGGCGTTCAGCCAAATGGTCATCAGCGGTGATAACCGCCCCTCCGACCAAATCCGAGTGTCCACCGATATATTTAGTCGTTGAGTGCAGCACAAGGTCAGCACCGAGCTGTAGCGGCGATTGACACAGTGGTGAGGCAAACGTATTGTCAACCACCGTCAAAATGTCGTGCTGTTTTGCCAAAGCAGTCAGCGCGGCGATATCGATGACATGTAGCAGTGGGTTAGTCGGTGATTCAATCCAAAACATGCGTGTCTTGGCATTGACCAATTCAGCGACTGCGGAAACGTTGCGCATATCAACGAAGATGAACTCAATGCCGTATTTAGCAAAGAGTTTATCAAACATTCTACCCGTGCCACCGTAGACATCTTCGCAGACGAGAACACGATCACCGCTATCTAACAACTGCACGATGGCTTGTGTTGCAGCTAAACCAGAAGCAAAAGTAATCGCATGCTTGCCCCCCTGCTCAATAGCAGCCAGTGCCTCCTCAAGTGCGGTGCGAGTAGGGTTGCCTGCACGAGCATAATCATAAACACGCGGCTTGCCTGGCGCGTCTTGAACGTAAGTAGATGTTTGAAATATCGGTGTCGTTACTGCCCCTGTAACCAGTTCGGGCTTGTCGCCACCATGCACACATATCGTATCGCACTGCATACAGTCTCCCCCTACTGCCGTTGCCCCTTAATCGTCAGTGCTTTCGACAACAGCGATATAATCTAAAATTCTTTGCCGCAACCCTGCGAAGGCAAGGGCATTGTCGCTAGTATTAAAGTCAAAGGCACTCATCTTGAGCTCCAAGTCTGCTGGGTCAATATCTGGGAAAACCGCAGCGAAGATGCCTTTTGCCAGCTCACGTTCTTGCTTGATGGCATCGCTGACTGTGATGTTCTGCCTATCCTTTTGCAATTCCCGTCGCAACTCCACTATCCTGTGCAAAGATTTTTTTTAATTCAACATTGTCAGCGGTTGCAACCTTGATGATTGGGTCAAGCACCGCATCAACCTGTTCTGGTGTTATTTTTGCTAGTCGTGCGATGAAGGTTTGATCAATCAAATAGCCATTGACCGCTTCCACCTGTGCAAAGCGTGTAAAATTCTGCTCTCGCAACACATCAGATCCTACCCGCGCAAGTTGCTTATCATACCTCGCAGCAAAGTGTTCCCATAAATCTTGCCAAGTGATGACATCTTTGATCCAGAGATGCAATATACTGCCCTTCCACCGCACCTCTCCTTTATGTTAGCGAGAGGCTTTCCCCGACTTTAGTTCATGTCAGGCAAGCCTCTCGTGCACAGGATAACACGACAGGCGCATGGTCGGAGGGGCGTTCCTGTTTGCGTTCATCACGCACTATCGTGGTATCAAGGCAATGCGGCAATAACCCATCGGATACAAGCGCAAAGTCGATCCGAAACCCTTTGCCGCGCTGAAAAGAAAACTGCCGATAATCCCACCAACTGTAGATCGTTTCATCAGGATACTTTAGCCGCAGATGGTCATGATAGCCAAGCGCACATATAGTCGCTAATGCTTGGCGTTCAGGGACAGAGCATAGTAACTTACCCGCCCGCTCTTTGGGGTTATGAACATCTATATCAGCTGGTGCAACATTGAAATCCCCGACAATCGCAGTCTTTGCTGTTGCCGAGTAATTCTCGCGCAGATTAGCAGCTGCCGCCGCATACCAGTCCAACTTGTAACTATACTTGTCGCTGCCGACCTCCTTGCCATTCGGTGCATAGAGGCAGATAACTCGTAACGCGCCGATACTCGCCTCCACCCAACGTGCGGCCGGGTCGCGCGGTAAGAGACCAACCCTTGTTGCCTGCAACGCATGCGGCGATAAGATAGCAACACCATTGTATTGTTTTTGCCCACTAACCACCGCATGGCGATACCCCAGCTCCGCAAACGCTGCGTAGGGGAAGCTTGCCTCTACACATTTCAATTCCTGCAGACACAAAACATCAGGATTTAACCTTTGACAAAAGTCCAATACTCGCTCTAGTCTGACCTTGATTGAGTTGATATTCCAGCTAACGATACTGAAGTGTTTGGATTTTTTGGGGCTTACCACCATGCTGCAACCATAACACAGATTAGGAGTATACCCGATGGCAATTTCAACACCACCTTCAACACCACAGGGGTCGTAGCAACAAAATGGCAGACTCGCGGCGGCTATATCGCATTAAATTCACCGACAAGGTAGAAAAAAAGACCATCACGCTAATTGCAGCAAAAGTTACGGTCAGCGATTTTTTCGGTCTAATTGCTATCGAGCAGCTGGTATTTGCCAATAATAACAAGCAAATAGTCCTGCCAGAAGAGGACTCTATTCGTCAACGCTATGCCGCAACCAAACGTTTGCATGTGCCTTACCATAACGTCATCAGTATCGAAGAGTTCATCGAGGATACCCCGAAACTACACAAAATGCCCGTGCGACTACACAAGAACAAGCCTACGTCGCCACCCACCGAGCCTTCCTCCCCCTCACCGCCTAGCGATGAGCTGACGACATGACTCAGCCACACTTTCGCACTGAATTCGACTCTTTGGGGGCAATTCAAGTCGCGCACGACAAGTATTGGGGCGCTCAAACCCAACGCTCATTACAAAACTTCGCCATCGGCAAAGACACCTTCGCAGCGACAGTGATCCGAGCTCTAGGGATTGTCAAGCAGGCCGCAGCCCGTGCTAACCATGCACTCGGTGTCTTGCCCGCCGACAAATTAGCGCTAATCGACCAAGCTTGTGAAGAAGTAAGCAGCGGCAAGCTCAATGCCCATTTCCCCCTCTCGGTCTGGCAGACAGGCAGTGGCACCCAGACCAACATGAATGCCAACGAAGTAATCGCTAACCGCGCCATTGAACTCGCACACGGCACGCTCGGCAGCAAAACCCCCATCCACCCCAACGATGACGTAAACAAATCACAATCCTCTAACGACAGTTTCCCCACCGTCATGCACCTCGCTATTATCAGCGACTGGCAAACCCAGCTTGAGCCTGCCCTAAAAACTATGCAGCATTGCTTTGCCGCACAAGCAAAAGAATTCGCGACGGTCGTCAAAATTGGCCGCACCCACCTGATGGATGCCACCCCAATCACACTAGGGCAGGAGTTCTCCGCCTTTCACGCCCAACTAAACGCTGCGCATCGCACCATTACCCAAGCAATGACCAACCTGCATCAGATACCGCTAGGCGGTACCGCCGTCGGCACTGGTATCAACAGTCCGCCAGGCTTTGACCAGTCCGTCGCTGCTGAACTCAAACGCATTACAGGCATCGCCTTCACACCTGCGACCAATAAATTCAGCCAAATAGCAGCTCACGACCTCATCGTGCAGGTGAGCGGCGCACTCAAGATGCTCGCCGTTGCTACCCTAAAAATAGCTAATGACATTCGTCTGTTAGCGAGCGGGCCGCGCTGCGGACTCGGTGAACTCCAGCTACCAGCCAATGAACCTGGCAGCTCAATCATGCCTGGCAAGGTTAACCCCACGCAATGCGAAGCATTAGCGATGATATGTGCACAAGTTATCGGCAACGATGCCGCAGTCAGTATCGCGGGCAGTCATGGGCACTTACAGCTAAACACTTTCAAACCAGTTATGCTACATAATGTCCTCGGTGCGATGCAGCTCCTAACCGATGCCTTCAATAGCTTTGAACGGCATTGCCTGCGCGGCTTAAGTCCTAACCATACCGCCATTACCGCTCATCTCAACAACTCCTTAATGCTGATTACCGCCCTCAACCCAATCATCGGCTATGATAAAGCGGCGCAAATCGCCAAGCATGCCCACGACCACAACCTTACCCTCCGCACTGCCGCGACCAAACTCGGCATCTTAAGTGCTGAAGACTTTGATACCCACGTCCAACCGCAGAACATGACTTCACCATGATCATCGTTGCGATCGATGGTTTAGTCGGCACTGGCAAGTCCACTATCGCCCAAGCAGTTAGCAAAAAGCTCGCCTGGCTATACGTTAGCACTGGCATCTTTTATCGTGCGGTTGCCACCCTAGCAGCGATGCATAGAGTCGATGTTGAATCAAACGCTGCACTCAAGGCAATGCTTGCCGACACATTGCCAAAAGTAGCTTGGCATTTTGAGCAAGCCGCGGCAGTTTACTACGAACAAACTGACATCAGCACCCAACTCCAGCAACACAGCAATCAAGCCAGCATTGTCTCCGCTCACCCCGCGGTGCGGGCAGCTCTATTGCCTATCCAACGCCAGGTCGTTTGGTCGAGCGGGGCACCAGGAGCAATCGTCGAGGGACGCGATATTGGCACGATTGTTTTCCCGCAAGCTGACTTGAAGATATTCATCACTGCCGACCAAACACTGCGTGCCAAGCGCCGCTCCGAGCAGCGCCAGCGAGACTTCCAAGCCGTGTTAGCACAGATAAAAGAACGCGATACCCGCGACCGCACCCGCCCGATCGCCCCGACGATCAAGGCTGCAGATGCAATCACTGTCGATAACTCAAAGCTAACCACCGCACAAACAGTAGAACATGTGCTCGCTCTTATTAGAAACCGTCAGGACTAGACGAGTAGCTTGGCTTCTGCTTGCTTTTGGTCATCATAGATGTTGAGAATTTTAGTGAAGCCTGAAATATCAAACACGTAGGCCACACTCTCGCGCAGCGCGGCAAATCCAAGCTTTTTATTCTTCTCCTGTGCTTGGCGCGCAAACTGCAGAATCGCCCGCAACCCCGAACTGCTGATAAACGAAAGCTCCGAACATTCCAAAATAATCGCTGGCTCTGTGCGTCCTAGTAGTCGATCGAGCTGTGGTTGCAGCTGCTTGCTCTCCAAATAACCCACGTGCCCCATCATGCGAGCCACAACGACTTTATCCTCAACACTGTCGGTAACTCTGACCTCCACCTCACCGAGGGTATCTCTCGTGTTATCGCTCATCGCACACCCCTTCATTGCAAAGTTAGCATTCCCACGCGGAGATTAAAGTTCTGACGCAGATATGTCCAGCAGCTATTTGCTCAACCGCCTAAATAAAGAGCGGATCGAACAGCAGCGGTCGTTTCTGTTGCCAAGGAAATAAATAACAGTGTCGCAACAATTCCTGTAGCGAAGCACTGTAGGTATGCACCGATTCCGCCGCCATAAAGCAGCAAAAGAAGTGCCATGCCCACAGGCTTGCTTGGCGATACAAAGAACCTAAACCCGCCACATCCCGACAGATAATTTTAACCAGTGGCACGAGATGGCATGCCCCCGTCTGCCGATAGATAAAGTCAGCGCTAACGATTACCTTGTCTATTTCGGCTTGCAGTTCTAATTCTAAACGCGACAGGTCTGCCTGCTGTGCAGCCTTATTGGTAAGCAAATGAAAATGACTAACCTCTTCCACAAGCACACAAAAATCGGTGAGATTGCCGTTATGCAAACGCTCACACGGATCTTGCTCGGTCAGCGCCGCGATGATAGTGCTATCGCAATGCAGTGCGACATACATCTCGTCGCCGCGCATATCAAACCATACCGCCGCCAATGCCTGCCATTCAGGATAATGTTCAGCATCGTCCACCATCCTTAATATGGTTTCACGACTGACGAGATAGTCCGCCGCTGACATTTGCAAAGTAAAGCCATAGTAATACGACATGCAGCGCTCGATACGCTGAATAACATGCTTAATAAGTTGTGTCTGTGGGTTTAGCTGCATCTGGGAGATATAATCAATTTTTATGGCTATACACAGCATGGGGGTCGATGCCCGCAGCAAGCAATGTCTTGTATGAGC
>JAPPIL010000155.1:0-687 GCA_028877195.1 Pseudomonadota bacterium | reverse complement strand
ATATATCGGTGCTATGATGCATGCCAGCAGCCATCCCAACTTCAGCCATAATATCGATCATCGTCGCCACACTCGCCGCTAGTTTCTCATAAAGGGACTTCTCACGCCCACATACCAGCGATGATAAGGCATGGTAGGCAACCGACCCCATCTTGGCGTGATAATCAACGCTTGTGCAGCGCCGTGCCAGCGACTCCTGAAAGAAGCCCGCAACATATACACTGTTATCACCCAGAGCCTTATACTTTGCCTGTTGGTCAGAGCCTGTCGCTTCCATCGCCTCCAAAAGATTCAAGGCAAGCGGTTGATCAAACGAGTTCGCCGCTACTGGTTGAATAAAATCACACATCATGTTGACGATGTAAAATTCAACCTCATAGTCGATCTCGGCCTGCTGCTGTTTCACGACCTTTGCCACACGTTGGCGGAAATACTCCGCTGGCGACACCGAGATGATTGCTGCGCTCATAAAACCTACCCTCCGACTGACCAATCGGTCAAAATGCTAAAAAATTTAGCCAAACACACAAGGAATAGATTCTGTTTGCACAAGTTAGCTGATTTTCATAGCTTAAGGCGTGGTCGGGGCGGGGCAGAACAGGCTTTGTTGCATAACTAACATCTCTTTTTATTATGCGGAGGGCTTTCCCCCCTCCACGAAACGTGCCAAAAGGCACGTTTCGCCCC
>JAPPIL010000015.1 GCA_028877195.1 Pseudomonadota bacterium | reverse complement strand
TGAATGAACTAACGGCCACCCACGGCACAGGCGACCACTATCGTTCCAGTGGCGCATTCTTTGATGTCCATAATCCGATAACTTTGGGTGATTCACTAACCGATCATAATGCTAATGGTTGGTGGAAGGTGGCACTGACCGCCAGCTCTGTCGCTAAAGGCAGCATCGACCTCGTGTTGACGGTGGATTTTGACGAGAATGCATACAAGACAGCCCATGCTAACTTTGATCCACCTGACATCAGAGATAGCATTGAATATCGGGTGCGCAAAGGTGAACCGAATATTGATAATGTTGAAGAGGATTGCGGTACCCGTGCGGTTGTAGCGATTGCAGACCTTGCCAGTGGCACGCGCGGTGTTACTTGTTCAACTGATCCGCTTGTCAATGTTCAAAGCCATAACGCGAGAGCTATTGTTCATCGCGGCAAATTCCTACATACATTGGCTGATGGCACAGACCCTAGAGTCGGAGATGCTAATGGCACAGAGGATCGCACTGGCTTGCGGATAGATAACGTCTATCCATTTGCTATCAAAAACATCACAACTGTTGGAGACTACAGGCTTGTCCCCGTCGAGGGGGCAAATGGGGTTCTTACTGGGCATTGCACCACCCATGCTTTAGGAGGTACTGACGCAAACTATGTCTTACATGGCATTAGTGGTAGCCCAGGAATTTTAAGATACCAATGTTCATACAACCTTGGGCCACAAGGCAAACAAGGCTTGCCAGGGCCGCTTGGGCATGAAGGCCCCAAAGGCGATCCTGGGCTACCAGCACCACCATGCCCATGATGAGATTAAAAAGAATTGCAAAAATGCGGTTAACCCACACTACTGGGGTAACGATCACCTCGGTGCTCGTCGCTACCGCTTTGGCTGGTATTGTGTCAGCAGTGGTGGCGCAGTTGCTAACCAACCAATCAAAGGTGATGCGCACCTTGTCCTTGCGTGCTGAACGTGAAAATTTACTCAAGCATTACCGCGACACGCTGATATCAGGTTGGGATCAAACCCTGACCGCTGGTTGTAGTAGTGGCATCCATGATCGTGCAGGCAATGTCAAAGTCCCACCTAGTGGTTTGACGGTTAAGTCTGATGACCTTTACTCAAGCTCTAGTGTCTCGGATGGTTGGTGGAAAGTTTCATTTGACTGCGGTGCAACGGCTGGCACGATGTTCGCCAGCGACAAGTACGAAACCACACATGGCAGTGGCATGCACAGTGAGACGCATCACAAGGTAACGCTCAAGGTAGAATTTTTAAAAGACGAGCATCCGCATATCAACACCGCTCTGCGCACACGGCAAGAGACTTTCTACATGCATCAACAAAAGCGACTGGCAACCGACACCGACTGTCGCATTGAAAGCAACCGCACACGAGAGAACTACTACAAGCCTGATGTTGATCAAGCGAGAGCGTTGGGATTGATAACGGGAGACAAGTATTCTCTCTACAAGGGCGAAGGGGCAGTCATTCAGTATGATTTCAATACCAACTACACGAAATGCAGCCAAGTGCCATTAGTGCGGCGAGGTAGTTGTGCACCTGACGCAGCAATCATCGGCTTCTGGGGCACGATGGAGGCTGGCTCTGGCTTTCCGTATGTTTACGGACAGTATGTCTGCAGTCATGATGGGGGAACAGGCATGCCGACTCCTGACCCAGTGTCTGGGATTCGTTATCATCCAAAAGTAGATAGCAAGCTGCCATCACGCTACATCACGGTTTATCGTGGTAAGGATGGCAGCGACGATCGGCATCTCGGACATTTTGGTGCTGACGGTTGTCAAAAGGACTCAAGAGCGCTGAACCATACTTATGTGAGTTTTCTTGATGAAAAAGGCACAGCCTACTGCCAACAGTCGCGCCACGTTGTTGAGAACAATGTCTCATGCAACACCTATCCGCACGCAGGTGTCCCCAACACAGCCTATAATAGCAGTTACGGCGAGCCAGACCGTATAGTTGATAGTTGGGGTGATGATACGGAAGAAAGTTCCTATGAACGGTATGTGCGCGACGCGATCGCAGCTGCGACAGCACGTGGTCATACTGCGCCTGCGATACCGTCAGATTATTTTTCCAGAACGGAACGCGATACGGGCTGGGTGCTTGGGCGTGGTGGTTTCTTGGAGTTTGCTGGCTTTGACTATAGCGGTAAAGAGCCAGGTGTATTGGTCAGCAAAACCGAGAACCCTGACTGTTCGGAGCCTGGCTATGAAAAAGGGGCAGCAGGCGAGCAAGGAGATCCAGGAGGGAATGGCAGCAAGAAAGGGCCACCTGGCAACCCTGGTGTGCAAGTTTGGGTATCTCCATAGTTATGTGTTTACTGATTAAGCAAACCCCATGTGCTCTACCACTCTGGGTAGAGCGGGAAATTAGCAGCGAATGCTTCTACCTCATGCTTTAGGA
This sequence comes from Pseudomonadota bacterium, assembly GCA_028877195.1. Taxonomy (GTDB): domain Bacteria; phylum Bdellovibrionota_B; class Oligoflexia; order Oligoflexales; family JAPPIL01; genus JAPPIL01. The sequence goes on along the minus strand of JAPPIL010000015.1, from coordinate 6,758 downwards.
CTACGAGATAATCAGCGTTGTTAGCATTCTCTAGTGCACGTTGGATAAAGGTTGCGATGGTAACCATCTCCTGTTCCCGCATGCCACGCGTGGTAACGGCAGGCGTGCCGATACGAACACCACTAGTAATCATCGGACTACGCTTATCGCCAGGAATCATGTTTTTGTTTACCGATATGGCAGCACTCTCCAATACCTGCTCGGCAAATTTGCCACTAAACTTCGTCGCCGACAAATCCAAGAGCACTAGGTGATTATCCGTTCCACCTGTCAACACCGCAAGTCCTTGCCGTTCAAATTCCGCCGCCAATGCTTTCGCATTTGCGATGGTCTGACGCTGATATTCAACAAATGATGAGTGCATTGCCTCCTTGAAGCAAAGCGCCTTGGCAACGATAACATGCTGCATCGGGCCGCCCTGCGTGCCTGGGAATACCCCCTTGTTTAGCTTGGTTGATAAGTCAGCATTGTTCCATAACATCAAGCCACTGCGTGGCCCTCGCAATGTTTTGTGCGTTGTGGTCGTTACAACATCAGCCCAAGGTAAAGGGCTAGGGTGCACGCCTGCTGCGACCAGACCAGCGATATGAGCCATGTCCACCAGTAAATACGCTCCTACCTCTTTGCTGATGTGATGAAATTTTTGAAAGTCGATGCAACGGGAGTAGGCACTCGCACCTGCGATGATAACTTGCGGTTGCACCTCTTTTGCGCAAGCGGCGATACGCTCATAGTCAAGGATGCCACTGCGGTCGCAAACCCCATAAAAATGCGATTGATAAAACCGCCCCGAAAAGTTCACCGCTGATCCATGTGTCAAATGCCCGCCATGGGCGAGGTCAAGTGCCAAGATCTTATCGTTAGGCGACGCTAGTGCCATCAATGCCGCAGCATTGGCCTGTGCGCCTGAATGCGGCTGAACATTGGCGTAGCTAGAGTTAAATAGTTTTTTCGCACGTTCAATAGCCAAACATTCCAAGTCATCGGTTACTGAACAACCGCCGTAGTAGCGTTTAGCTGGCAGCCCCTCCGCATACTTGTTCATGAACACATTAGCCAAGGCGGTGATGACCGTTGACGGCGCAAAGTTTTCGGATGCGATTAACTCTAACCCCTGACGTTGCCGCGTTAACTCCTGTTCACATAAAGCATACAACTCGTGATCAGCTTCGTGCAGCCTTTGCCAAGGCTTTGCCGTATTTTCAGTTTTTAAGTCCGTTGTCATAGCAGTTCCTTGTTAGTTAGTTTGGTAGTGCAAATACCTAAAGATTGCTCAAGAGTAGCGATTTTTTGAACACGACGGGCATGGCGATCAGCATCAGAAAATTTAGCAGCAAGCCATGTTTGCACCCAACGCACAGAGTCCTCATGCCTAACATGCTGTGCCCCTAAACAAAGAATATTGGCATCGTTATGCTCTTTAGCAAGTTGACAAGTTTTTTCACTCCAGCATACAGCCGCCCGCACCGCAGGAAATTTATTAGCAACGATAGCCATGCCGATGCCTGTAGCGCAAATAGCAACGCCTCCAGCAAGCTGACCTTGACTAACCGCTAACGCCAGCTTGGATGCGTAATCAGGATAGTCTACACTTGCGTCCGTATTCGCACCAAAGTCATGAAAAGACACGTCAGCAAGCGAGCGTATCAATAAGGCTTTCAGCTGGAGACCCGCATGGTCAGATGCTATTCCGATAGGCAATTTTTATGGGGCTACTAGTTATTGATCAAACAAGTCAAGGCTTTGCTTTGTTAATGAAGGCAATCGCATCGCCGACAGTGCGAATGTTTTCCGCATCTTCGTCGGGGATATCGATCTCAAACTTCTCTTCAATCGCCATCACCAATTCAACGATGTCTAGTGAGTCTGCGCCTAAATCCTCAATGAACTTGGTCTCCCCCTTAACAGCACTGTCCTCGCAACCAAGTTGATTAACGATTATCTCTTTTACTTGGGATTCAATGGACGCTGAATCAGCTGACATAACTACTCCTCCAACTGTAACCATACGATCATAGACAGAATGGCGAGAGCTTGGCAAGTTAATTTGTTTTTCAGAATATCGACGTAGAAGTATCGTCAATCAGTATCTATAATGTTTACTGTTGTGGGTTTTCAACGTGCTAAACAACGAGAATATAGCGAGTGAAAACAGATACGAATAGAGAGCTACGGGGCATAGTTATAATCCACCCAGATCTAACCGTGCGCCTCAAGAGTCCAGTAACGATAATCGGTCGCGAGCGAGCAGACATTATTATCAGCGACCCTGTTGTGTCTGCCAGTCATTGCCAGATACAAGAGATTGCTGGGGGTGAGTTCGTGCTCTTTGATATGAATTCAACCAACGGCACGTATGTCAATAACAAGAAAGTCATCAAGACCAAACTGCAAGTCAATGACATCATTTGTATCGGTAACAGCCAGATAACTTTCCGATTGGTCAGTATTCATGCGGCATCGCAAATCCCATTCTTTGACAAGTCGCTGCGCAATCAGCAAAGCAAAAGCATCATCGACACGATGCTGACTCAAAAACCATCCCAACAGTTGTGCCGACTCAAGATTGCTTACCCAAATGGCAATGTTGAAATTTTAACGATTACCAACAATGAAACTCTGCTTGGTCAAGACAGCATGTTCGGCAACTTCGCCTGCGACAACAAAATATCTGGCAAGCATGTGCTCATCCGCATGAGCGCGTCTGGGAAGTTATATGCCGAAGATCAAAATTCAAAACACGGAACTTTCGTGAATGATAAAAAAATCTCTTCAATAAAAGAAATTAACCAAAGCGACTATCTCAAGATAGGATCAACTATTATCAAACTAATGCCTTGAGGATTTAGTATAAAAAATTAATTTGTGTTCGTTAGTCGCTGTTAGATGCGTTAGCAAAAAAATAACAAATAATTAACTAGCGTAGCATTGTAAGATGGCATTGGTTACTATACTATTAGTGATAACTTTCAAGAGGTTGCAGCACTTGTGAAGCTTCATCGGTTTGCTTTCTCTGGTCATGCTCATAGGGTTGAATTGTTCTTGTCTTTGTTGGGCAAGAAGGATGGCTGTGAGTTGGTTGATGTTGATCTTTTGAAGGGCGAGCACAAGACACCTGCCTTTTTGAAGCGTAATGTTTTTGGCGAAGTCCCAGTGCTTGAGGATGGGGAGGCTGTCATTTGCGATTCCAATGCTATTTTAGTTTGGTTAGCACTGCGATACGACCCCCAGAAGCGTTGGTATCCGCAAGACCCGCAGACAATTGCGGAAGTTCAGAGGTGGTTGGCGGTGGCTTCAGGGCGGCTGGTATTTGGCCCCAATCATGTTCGTATAATTAAGGCTTTTGGTATGAACCAATACAACTATCCGCAGGCGGACACTGTTACTAAAGACACCTTCACTTCTATGAACAATCACCTAGAGGGGAGGGAGTGGTTAGTCGGAAGTTCAGCGACGATTGCTGATGTTTCCTGCTATTCGCATATCGCTGGCAGTGCTGATGGCGGCATACATTTAAGCATTTGGCAACATTTGCAGGCATGGCTCAAGAGAGTGGAGGGCTTGAGTGGTTTTTTGCCTTACCCTCGCGTTGGTTAACATGTTTTTTTTGGAGGTCTGGTTATGAAGAGGTTCGCACTAGTTGTTTGTGGGTTATTTTTGATGGCGGAGTCGGCGTTTGCGATAGTTGACTTCCAAGCCATGTATAGTCTTCGCATGATGAAAGAGGGTCAAGAAGGGGAGGGTAGTGAGGCTCGCAGCAGACTAGCCCCTATAGGTGCTAAAATCGCGGTGCACACCAACCCTTTGCCTGTAGTGCCTGTCGCACTTGGCTTAACGCTGATGCCTATCTCGATGTGGTCAGAGGACACGGAAGCTACCTCGCCGTTTAATGGCTTGAAGGAAAGCGAAATGCTAGAGGTTGGTGTTGAGTTGATGGCTTGGCTACCGATGGTGCCTGTCGTCAGACCATACATGAAGCTTGGTTTTGATTTTCTCGGTAGCAAGGTAGAGAAGCCAGATGCAGAAGGTGCATCCGAAACTAAACTCAATTACATGACAATAAACTCTTCTTTAGGTTTGAAATACGCTCTACCGATGTTGCCAATGCTTGGCGTTATCGCGGAGGGAAATCTAGGCATTAAGCGGATATATTCTAAACATGATACTCTCCAGATGCGCGTTGATGCCCTGAATGAAGAGTTAATTTCCTACTTTGGTGGCAGTATCGGCGTTGAGGTCGCGATATAATCTTCTCTTGTTAGGGGCTTTGTTGGAAGATCGCAAAGCCCTTTCTATCTTTATGCTAGCAAAGTCAGGTGGCAGCTGGTGCAGCAGGCAGGTCAAGTAACACCAACAAAAAACGAAACCATCCTTGTAACAGGTAGTGCTGGGTTTATCGGCGGTTATCTGTTGCGAGAGTTGGAAGACCGTTATGAACGTGTGATGTGCATGTATCGCAATCGTTTGCCACACACGTATGAGGAGTATGTTCCCTTTTACAGCGACTTGCTGGTGTCTGATGTGCTTGCTGCACCGTTGCGCAATGTGCAAACGGTGGTGCATCTTGCTTGGAGCAATAACTTTGTCGGCAGTGGCAATGATATTCTTCACAAGGAGATGCACAAGGTATTTACTCCTAATTTGCGTGCTTTGAATAATCTTATCGCTGCGATGGAGCGAGCGAGAACGCCGCGTTTGATCTTCTTGAGTGTTAAGGGTGCGCACTGCGATGCTATGACTGCTTTTGCGCGTGAGAAGTATATCGCTGAACATTACATCCTTAACTCTCGCATTCCACAAAAGATAATCATCCGTTGCCCTGTAGTTTGGGAAGGGATACAGACGCAGGACAAGTTTGTGCGTTCAGTGTTACATCTGATGCGCGTGCCTGGTTTTTCTTTTTTGCCCAAGACTTACAGGAGCGTGAGTCTTGCTCATGTTGATAAGCTCGCCGCGTATTTGGTGGAGCTATGCTCGGCGGCGATACCGTCTGCGGTTGTGCTGACTAACGCGCCTGTGCAAGAGCAGCATGAGCTGAAGACTTTGTATCGTTCAATTGCTCACGACCTGTTAGACGGCAAGCATAAGCTTATCGTTGGTGGTGCGGTCGGTGATGCGATGCTGCCCTTTTTGGAACGCAACAACAGCCCAAAAGTAAGCCAATACTTGTCTTCCATATAAAGCTTGATCTTTAGAAGTTACGTCATTACGATGCCTGATTATTGGGCATTGTTGATAGTTTTTTTGGGAGGAGTATACATGAGAAATAACAAGAGTAGTAGATTGATCGCACCTTGTGCGGCGCTGTTGTTGGCGTTTAGCCTTGCTGGTTGTGATGATGTTGCTGGCAAGCTGGAGGTTTTCCATAACTTTGCTCTCACTGATGATGATGGTCGCAGTGTTACTTTGCTTAAGGGCGAGTATGAAGCGAGTCTTGATCTTGACAAGGGTGAAAAGGAACTTGAGCTTGATGTTGAAGATGTCGCAGGTGATAGCGATTTTGAATTTGACTTTAGCATCCCGCAAGAGGTTGTTGATAAGTTAGGTGAGCAAGGTTTAGAGAGCCATGAGTTTGTTTATGTGTTGTCAGCAGAAGATAGCGGTCAGCCTCACGATGTCAATATCGGCTATTCAAGTATCGTTACTGATGCGTCAGAGTTGATGCTATGGAGAACTCGTTGTGCGAGTGTTATGGGTAAGCCGCATCTTGCTCGTGTGGTTAAGCGTGTGATTCATATATCTGCTGTGATTCACGATGGCGAAGCCGAGCTTGCTACTTTTACTGCGACTAAACGTTTCAAACATCGTGTTAAGATTTGGGAAGGCAATTGCGGCGACGGTGATCCAATAGTTGAGAATCAGGACTAGCGTCTCACTGGGTCGAGTAGGGATAAGCGTTCTGTCTAGCAGTTGGCTTATCCCCTATCCCGCTTGTGCCACCTACCATATCTCTCTCCTACTTTACACGCACGACATCTTTACAAACTTCACATGTGAACAGCTCCTTTTGTCTTTAGCTGTTCTGCACTGTGTTGCCCTAGTCTGGTTGTAGGCAATCTCTTCTGAACTGTAACCGAAATAGTCAATAAACTTATCACTTAACAATTTAGTGTGCGTTGGCTTTTGGATTTGCGGTGCAGTTGATGTGCATTGTGTTTCAGTTAACAGCCTGTAATTACTGCGACAATTTATTTATCTGCGAACTGGTCTAGTTATTGCATCTGGTATAGCGGAGTCAGGAAGCGAATCCAGAGGAGATTAGAATGAGATTGGTATTAGCGATAATTAGCATAGGATGTTCTCTTTTTGCGACACCGAGTTTATCTTCGACCGCAAGCGAGTCGAATTATCTCGTGTTAGGGACGATAAGGGGTGAGAAGAAGGGCGTTGCTTTGCTCAAAGATATGAAGAGTAAACGAGTGTGGGCGGCACGGGAAGGCGATAAGGTCGGTGCTAGCGTTACGCTGCTGACGGTCAAGCGTCGGAAAGCGGTATTCTTGGTTAAGGGCAAACTCATTCACGTTAGAGTTGGCAACACAGCTTCCGCTTATGCAGGTGGTGCACGCAGGTCTGCGGTTGTTACAGAACTAGGGGGTTTGCAGCGCAAGGGTGATAACGTCGTTGTCTCTGAACGGTATAAAGACCACTTAGTTCAGAATGAACTCAATAAAATTCTTATGCAGGCAGCAGCAGTGCCGAATATCAAAGATGGAAGATTGCAGGGTTTCACTCTGTGGGAGATTGCGCCTGATAGTATC
>JAPPIL010000007.1 GCA_028877195.1 Pseudomonadota bacterium | reverse complement strand
GGAAAGCCCTCCGCATACTAAAAAGGAGAGATGTTAGTTATGCAACAAAGCCGGGACTACTTCGTGCAGTCGGTAGCTGTCTGTCTTCTGTCCATTCAAATTCTGGCACAGTTGTTAGGGTATGCGTTTGTTGGTAGCTCCACAGTTGTTGCCGCAGCGCAAAAACCCAAGCGCGAACTCAACATCTACACTTCGCGTTCCGAGCATCTGCTAAAACCAATACTGGCTAGATACACAAAAGAAACAGGCGTGAAGTTTCGCTACTTGACCGACAAAGCGCCTGTGTTGATTCAAAAGCTACTTGCGGAAGGTAAAAACACCAAAGCTGACATCTTGATGACCGTTGATGCTGGTAATCTTTGGCACGCGGCGCAAGAAGACCTGCTAGTGGCACTCAAATCTCCGACTATTGCTACCCAAGTGCCTGTGCATTTGCGGGCGAACAACTGGACAGGGCTTTCCATTCGGGCGCGTTCAATCGTCTATGACAGCAGAAAAGTAAGCCCAAGTTCTTTGAGCACCTACAAGGATTTAGGGTCGGCGAAGTGGCGAGGAAAGCTGTGTCTTCGCACTTCCCAGAAGGTTTACAATCGCTCGTTAGTTGCGATGTTAATTGGCATTCATGGTCATGATGAGACGAAAGCAATCCTGAAGAGTTGGGTTAATAATCTTGCCACGGTAGTTTTGCCAAGCGATACAAAAGTGATTGAAGCGATAAAGGCAGGGCAGTGTGCGGTCGGGGTGGTCAACAGCTACTACTTGGCACGATTACAAAAGAAAGACCCTAATTATCCTGTAAAAATATTTTGGGCTAACCAGCAAAGCACTGGCGTTCACATCAACATCTCTGGGGCTGGCATTGTCCGCCATTCTCGTAACAAACAACTGGCATTGGCTTTTCTTGAGTGGATAGTGCGTGCGCAGTCGCAATTTGCGGAGCTAAACATGGAGTTTCCGATCAATACTACTGCGAAAGCGCACCCACTGGTCGCGGCGTGGGGGGATTTCAAAGCAAGCGACTTTGACCTCGCCCGTATTGGCAAACTTCAACCCGAAGCAGTGCGAGTAATAGATATGGCAGGCTACCATTGAGAATACCTGCGTCTAGCTGATGCGTCCCGCAACCATTATCTTTGTGGCTCTGTCGCTACTGCTTATCACTCCTGTGTTCACGCTTTTTGTATCGTGGGGGCATCTTGATCCCAGTCTTTGGCAACATCTGCTCAACTACACCCTGCTTGATGTGGCGACGAACACTTTGCTCCTTCTTATTCTCACAGCCACATTCGCTTGTATACTTGGGGTGGGCACAGCCGCAGTCGTAACACTCACCGACTTTCCTGCCCGTAAGCTATTTCACAGCCTGTTCTTGTTTCCCTTTGTCATTCCTTCGTATGTATTAGGCTTTATCTACATCAGTGCCTTTGACAGCTCTGGGCTACTACAAAACTACTTGCGCACATTCGGCATTGAAATCTTTATCAACGTCCGCAATATCTTTATCTTAAGCATCGTCTTCGCACTCGCCCTCTTCCCTTACGTGTATCTGTTGTGTCAGCAAGCATTCATCAGTCAGGGGCGAAAAATGATTGAATGCGCCAAGACATTGGGGCATAAACCGCTCGGTTGTTTTTTTTTATTGTCTTGCCAGCTTCCAAACCTTGGATAATCGGCGGGCTAGTGCTCGTATGCCTTGAAGTGCTCGCAGATTTTGGCACTGTAGCTATCTTTAGTGTTAACACCTTCACCACTACGATTTACAAGCTTTGGACGGGGTTCTTCTCTATCCATGCGGCGCAGCAGATGGCTTCTATCCTGCTGTTGTTTATCCTATGCTTTTTCTTTATTGCGGAAAAAAACAAAAGCAAACGCAACTACATGGTTAAGGATACCCAACTACGCTTTCGCCGCATTGTTCTACATGGTTGGCAGAAGTGGTTGATGCTTGGCTTTGCATGTATGCTTGTGTTTTTTACTGCTGTCTTGCCTCTCGGCATGCTTGGCTTTTGGATTATCAGTGGTTGGGAAGAAATAAATTTTGGCAATTTGATGACGCTGTTTAATTCGTTCACCATCGCTGCCTTGTCAGGCATTATCTCTGTCATTCTGGCATTACTATTATCGTTTGGTAAGTTCAATGCCGCCAAGCTTGTTTTGACCAAACTGTTGAATCCGATGCTGGTGCTCGGTTATGCGATCCCAGGCTCGGTGTTGGCGGTGGCGGTATTCACATTTGTTAGTTTTTTTGCGCAAAATTATTTCAGCAATACTTTGGCGGTGCTTCTCTTTGCTTTGGCGGTGCGGTATACCGCGATCTTCACCATCAACATTGACCAAGCGCTAAAACGCATCCCCAACCAGCTATACGATGCTTCCCGTTCTTTGGGGCGGGTATCGGTCGGTATGTATCGGCGCGTGCATTTGCCACTGCTGTTACCAAGTATCGGCTATACTTTCCTCATCGTGGTCATTGAAACACTTAAGGAAATCCCGCTGACCCTGATGACTAGACCGTTTGGTTGGGATACGCTAGCGGTAAAGATATATCAGTTCACTAGCGAGGGGCATTGGGAGCAAGCCTCATATCCTGCCGCTTTGTTGGTGATACTTGGCATCATTCCTATCTATTTTTTCGCGGTGTTGATAAACAAAAGCAATGGCACTGCTAGAAGTTGATAGCCTGCGCTACAGGGTTAATGATACGCCGATATTAGATGATATAAGCTTCGCTTTAGCTAACCGACAGGTCGGTTGTTTGCTAGGTCAAAGCGGTTGCGGCAAGACCACTTTGTTGCGGTGTATCGCTGGTTTAGAAAAAATAAACGCAGGGCACATCAAGCTCAACGACCAGTGTTTAAGTTCCTGCACTTTCCACCGCCCCGCAGAGGAACGCAGGATTGGCATGGTCTTCCAAGACTTTGCCCTTTTCCCACATCTTGATGTTGCTGCTAACATCGCTTATGGCATTCTTGGTCGGAGCAAGCGAGAGCAACGGTCTTGTGTTGGTGAGTTACTGGGGATTTTAGCTTTACAAGGTTATCAAAACAGATACCCGCACGAACTGTCGGGTGGTGAACAGCAGCGCGTTGCTATCGCCCGTGCCATCGCACCACGCCCACGGATGCTGTTGTTGGATGAGCCTTTTGCGAATATTGACATCAAGTTGCGGGAAACTCTTAAGTCAACACTGATGGAAGTTCTTGTTCACTATAACATCACTGCCATTTTCGTAACCCACAACCAAGAGGAAGCCTTTGATCTGGCGGATTATATCGGTATTTTAGCTGATGGCAACATTATCCAATGGGGACGCGCACAAGACCTCTATCACAACCCCAAAAGTGTCAAGGTGGTGAATTTTATCGGGGTTTGTTCGGCATTACCTCTGACCATAAATAATGACTTGCGGTTGCGTTGTGAGCTTGGCTGTATTAGCGATACAAGGCATGACATCAACGCTGACAATATTCATTCATATCAACTCTACCTTCGCCCTGACGACATTATCTATGACCCGCAAGCAAAAAATTTCGCTACGGTTGTAAACATTGCCTTTCGTGGCACGCACTGTCTTTACCAGTTGCGGCTCAATAGTTCAGTTACCCTCAACTATTTTAGTGCCGATAAAAAACTAAACATCGGCGACCGCCTGCCTATCTGCTTGCGCCCTGAACGCAAACCTTTGATATTCAATACGATGGACTAAAGTGTTTTCACACCACCAAGCCATCCCACTATTTCTTTAATAAATAAAGGCTATTACTATGATTTAGTTCACTTGATTTTATAAAAAGTGTATAAGCTAATAATTGTTAAGTGTTTTTTATGTAATCTCATGGTCAGTTGTTTGAATGGATTTAGAAAACATCAGTCCGTTAATAACTTGGCGTAATGAGAGGTAGAATGTTTGGAGGCATTATGATGCGCAATATCTTAACGCGTGCCTGCGGTGTGGTGCTGGTTGTTGCCTTTGCGTTAGTCAGCTGTGAGCGACCAGAGTATCGTTTGGAATCGCTTCAGGATGATCGGAGGGTGCTTGGTATTCACGTTAACAGCGACGGTAAGTATGAGTTCTCTCTCTGTCCTTTGTTGGCGAGCTACACACAGGATGTTATCGCTAGCGAATGTATCAACCCTTTGATTGGGGAGGATGGCGCGCCGAAAACATTTAGCACTTTGCCTTCTAAACCGAATACGCTGGGAGCAAAAATTCAAACGGGTGTTATCGTCGCCGCAACGTCGTTAGCCGCGGCTGGGTTGATTTATTGGATTGGTCGCTACTTCACAACGATTAAGGCTGGCAAAGCATTAGGTTCAGACCTGTTTACCAATAGAATGGATTTAGCATTAGAAACTTTGCGCGGCATGGATAACCTTGAGATACCTCCACGTCTTGCGCAACGGGTGCTTGATGAACGCGGCTTTCTTAAGAAAGAAATTCATATCGCGATCAAGCATGACTTCACCTTGAAAAAACTAAAACTAAAAGACGGCACTGTTCTCACGGATAGCAAAGCAATAGAGCAGGAAATCAGCAAATGGGGAACGACAAAAGCAGACCTTGTGCGTGATATTGGCAATTTACAGAAGAAGACTGAATTTAACGGCAAAACATGGGGTAGAGAACTAGCCGACGGTCTCGCCAGCAGTAATCACAAAGATGGCGATATTCATACTATCGTCAGCAACAAAGGCATGACGGGAGAGTTGTTTGATAGTCTACGTCGTAATGATTTGGTTTTACGCGAGGTGGATGGTTCACTACAGTTTGACGAAAAATTAATCAGCAAGATTAGACTCTACGAGCAGTTGACCGCCGAAGAGTTAGAACAACTAAAAACGGTGATGGCGGCCTTAAGTGATAGCAAAAAACTCACGGCTAAAATCAAAAACCCAACCAAGATTGCTGACGCAGAGATGAACAGAACTTACGAAGCAATAGATGCTCTTAACGGCAAACCAATGCCTTCAGCCAAGCCTGCTTCTGACCCACTGTTGACGATGATAAAAACCAGTGGCATCGGTGGTGAAGGGGTTGAAAAGATAGATGACCTTATGGTTAGCGAGCTGCGTGCTCTTAAACAATACATAAAAGATGTTCGCACTCATACCAGCGACAAAGGCACAAGGGCACAACTCAAAGATTTAATCGCAAAAGTGAACGAGGAGATTAAATCATCTTCAAATCTTTATGTTCTGAAAGACAGTGTTAAGAGTTGGCGTAAGCATGCGATAAAAACGAGTGCTGATAGTGATATAAATTATGCTCGTGAAGCAATCTTGAGTAGTGGTGAAGTTGCGGGTGATAAGGCTTTACTGGCGAGATTGCGCAACGCACTGCGGGATACGTTTAAGTATAAGAATACAGATTGTAAATTTTCCTCTTCCATTGAAAAAAAAGAGGAGTTAGTCGCAAAGATTTCTAAAGGTGAGGAGTTCGGCTAAATTAACGTCAGAAGTGGAAATCTCAAAGCCGCAGCGCACCTAACAGGTGCTGGGGTGTTTGTTTCGTTAGCGACATTCCAGAGCCACTTGTTGCCAAAGTATGCTCTCTTGGAAGCAGGTAAATATTGGGATGCGTTGACTGGTGAGCTATCAGCGCCAGACGCACAGACAAATGATTTATATGCGGCAGTAAAAGGTTTGGCGATTGCCACCGACAGTCAAGTATCAGATGAAGTTCAATACTTTCTTCTTCACACGGGCACAGAGGAGTAAGTCATGCGTGTTATAGTTTTATTTTTTTTGATGGCGGCGTGTGGGGTTAATGACCAACATGCGGAAGTGAAGGCAGTGCGAGACCAGTATCGCACGCTTGGATTGATTCAAGCCGATGATGGTATGTATGAGTTTAGGCTGTGTAGCGCAGGACTGGAGTCTTACAATGCGGAGGCGATACAAGACAGCTGTATTAACCCGCTTGTTGATGCTGAAGGTAATTACCGTCGCTTCGCGTCAATACCGACCCCTGAAAACATGGTGAAATTGCGTATTCAAAACACTGTGTTTACGGTTTTGACCGCGGCTGGTGTTGGGGCAGTGGCTTACTTAACGTTGCGCTTTGGTAAAGGCATGAAGGTCGCGAAAGAAATCGTCGGTAAGGTTAGATTAGCCAAAGTGAACAAACGCTTGAACGACGCACGCAAAATGAATGATGACATGTTAACGCAGGCATTTGCGAAAGTGGAGCGCCCTGTAGACAGTCAACTCAAGGAATTGATTAGAAGTGATGATTTAAAAGGCTTTGTTGATGACAAGGAACTTACGCAAGCGATTAAGATATGGCAAAAGCGTGATGCTGACCTTATGGCTTTAGTTAAACAGGGCGATGGCGAAAGTTTGGAGGTTAATGACGGTTTACAAAACTTTATTCTTACGTCGGCGCATGGTTTTAAAGCGGTTGATGAGGTCTATCTGAAGCAGTTGACTATGTTGGATGAAGTGTTTGATAACCGCCTTTATAGTTATGCTGATGATGGTCAACGCTATGTCTTCAATAAGGCTGGTGAGCCAGAGCTTTTACGAGAGGGTGCTGGTAGTGATATTGATGGCAATGCCTTCAAAACGATTAGCGAATTGTCTGATGAAACTGATCCCAAGGCGTTATCAGAGATTAAAGACCGCATCAACTTTCAGCGCGATCGCCAACGTAGAAACCTTAAGGAAGGGGTTGCTGAAGTTAGGAAAAGCATTGTCTTCAACCCTGCGGACATTGATGCCAGTAGATTACGAAATAGAATTAAAAATAGGTTTCAGGATAACTCCGCACGCCAGATTGATGATATAGATATGGTTGCTAAAAGAATAGCAAGTGCTGTTGACGGTGAGAAGACTTCTCGTATCTATGTATCGGCAACCAACCAAGCGCGAATCAGCACGGGTGTCGGTGCGGCGACGGTCGGCTCATTTTATCTCGTGCCACAACTACAGCGTTTGCGACCTGTTCATGCCGCGATGGTAGTTAATAAAAGATGGTCAGCAGTTGTCGGTGATTTCAGTAGCAGTGCCGAAGAAGTGGCAGACTTGCGTTTGACTTTAGATGGTTTAGCGCAAGCGACTGACTCACATATTTCTACGCAAGTTAGGATATTTGGTCTTTGAGATATTGTTGAATAATGCCCAGCGTCTTGAGCCAACTTTGCTCATCGTCAGCAAGAGTTGGCTGTTCTGACACACCAGCTGTTTGAACGAGCAGTGTTTCATTCTCGCATAGCTGAAACGTTTAAGTTGGCTGGCGATGCCGTTAGTTAAATAAGCAACACGAGCCGAAAGCGAGCATTCACCTGGTGTAAGTTGAATTTGGCTACTGGCATAGTAGTCGTTGATTGGGTCAAGCATGTCCTCGTTGTCAAAAAGTTCCAAAACCTGTTTAATTTTTGCGACTTCCTTGTCTATAATTTGAGCAATCTCTTCCTTGTAGGTGCATGAACGGTAGTAAAGCATCTGTTGTTTGATGGTTGCCAAAAAATCCCAGCACATCTCTAACAATTCAAAAGCAATATCACGATTGTCAGACATGCGCACCTCATTGAATAGATTACGATTAAATTTTACCAAGAGCGTGCCATGACCTGTCAAATCCTTGTCTGTTAAGGATTTGGTAGAATTTATAGACAACTGTTTAATAGCCAATTTTTACGCAACAATCCTGTTAAGCTCCAAAAGTTATCCTTGCCAGGTGTGAGAAGTTCATGGTCTAATCTTCAGCGTGGTTAGGCTATCTTCACTGGCTGTGGTTCTGTTATTGGTCTTAAGATTACTCCCCACTTGTTTAATCTTCCTCACAGCACAAACCCTAGCAAGCACAGGCAATGCGACAGACAAGATTGCTTTAGACGAACTACTGCGCTCCGCCTTGAAGTCAGCACAAGCACAGCAGCTTATCCTACAGGCACAGACATTTAACTTGGATCGCAGTCAAGCTCGGTATGATGGTCGATTGGAGACCAAGATGGACATCAGCCATAGTGTCGCAGAAAGCCCATCTAGCAATTTACAAATTGACAAAATTGCTAAAAAAAACCTACAGGTGAAATATCTCAAAAATATCCGCAGCGGCACGCAACTTCAGGTTGAATGGGCACTTGACCATCAAGACATGGAGTTTGTCGCAGCGCTGGACAATCAAGTGGGCTTTCAGTCGCAAGGGGCACTAACCGTTAAGCAAAGTCTTTGGCGCAATGCCTTTGGGCGGGCATGGCAGGCGGAGGAGCAGGCGCTGATACTGACGGACAAAGCCAGCAAGGAGAGTCTACAAGCCAACTTGGAAGCATTGGCGATGGTGATTGTTAAGCAATACTATCAAGCATGGTTGCTACAAGTGCAACTTCAAGCAACTTACCAACATATCAAGTTACAGAAGCGATTATTGCGTGTTAGCAAGGTTAAATTTGATTTAGGCACGGCGGATAAGGCAGATATTCTGCAGATTAGGGCATCGTTGGCTGGATTACAGCAGCGGGTGAAGGACAGCCTTAATTCGTTGCGCATGGTCTGGGCACAGTTAGTTACGGCGATTAACTTGCCAGTGGTGTATGTGAACACTGACATATCTGGCATGCGTCTCACACTTGATAAGGATTATCAAGCATCGCAAGCATCATGTGCTGAATTGCGCAATAAAAATCGCGCCCAGCTTCAATCCGCGAGTTTGCGTAGCTTTAAGCATAGTTTACAGGCGTTGGAGCATCAGATTGCGCAACACAAGGATAGCCTCAAGCCAGAAGTGTTTGCGGCGCTGCGGGTTGCTAATAACGGTATAGATACTAGCTTTGCCAGTAGTGTTTGGCAGAGTGTGGCGGATTGGAATGTATCGGCATCTGTAAGTATTGGCTTGAACATTGAGTTAGGCAAGCATCGGCAGTATGCTAATCTTGCCGAGAGCTTGAAGCAAAAGCAAATCACGACGTTAAGTATTGACCAAGCACAGACCGAGCTACAGGTGGAAATTTTAAATGCCTGTAATGACTTTGCTCGCCTCATCAGTAAAGAGCAAACCTTTCAAAAAATTTATCAGCAGCAGCGTCAACGCATAGCTTTACAGGAAGAGCGTTTTCGTATCGGGCAGATTGACGTGCTACAGATAGTGCAGGCGAGCAATGACTTGATTGAGGCGGAGTTACGGCTCAAGGAAACAGCACAAGAGTTAGGCCTGACGGTTTGGAAAATACGCAAGGCAGATGGCAGTTTGTTTAGGATGTTGCGGGATTAGAGATAGGGGTAATTGTATGCGGAAGGCGTTAGTCGCTCTACGAGCGACAGACTCTGCGCTCATTCGGAAAGACCAAGTTCA
>JAPPIL010000220.1 GCA_028877195.1 Pseudomonadota bacterium | reverse complement strand
GAGTAGAGTTAACAGTCGCCGATAGGCGCAAGTTGTATAGTCGTGAGACATATGTCTGTATCATCAGAGTCGGAAAAAAATATTTATGAGGCGAGTGTTAGCGAGCGAATAAAATTTTGTTTCCGACTCAAACCAGCATATGTCTTTATGAGGAACGTGCCAAAAGGCACGTTCAAAGGGGGGCGAAACGTGCCTTTTGGCACGTTTCGTGGAGGGGGGAAAGACCTCCGCATAATAAAAAGGAGAGATGTTAGTTATGCAACAAAACCCCTACAACCCCAGTGTTATTGAACCTAAATGGCAACACTATTGGCAACAGCATAACCTGTTCAAAACTATGGAAGACCGCATGCGTCCGAAGTTTTATGTACTGGACATGTTCCCCTATCCATCGGGCGATGGTCTGCATGTCGGGCATGTTGAGGGTTACACGGCGACCGACATCGTTGCTCGCTATAAACGCATGTGCGGTTTCAACGTCCTGCATCCGATGGGGTGGGATGCTTTCGGCTTGCCAGCGGAGCAGTACGCAATCAAAACAGGCACTCACCCACGTGAGACGACTGCCCGCAACGTTGCGCGTTTCAAACAACAGTTGCAAGCATTAGGACTGTCGTATGATTGGGAACGCGAGGTCAATACAACTTCACCGCAATACTATCGTTGGACACAGTGGATTTTCCAAGAACTCTATAAAGCAGGTTTAGCATATCAATCCGAGCAGTTAGTAAACTTCTGCCCCCAGCTTGGCACAGTGTTAGCAAACGAGGAAGTAATCGACGGCAAATCAGAAGTTGGCGGCTTCCCTGTTGTCAAACGACCGATGCGGCAATGGGTGCTGAAGATAACCTCGTATGCCGAGCGCTTACTGAACGACCTTGAGTTGCTTGATTGGTCGGATTCCATCAAAGAAATGCAACGTAATTGGATCGGTAAAAGTCAAGGGGCTGAGATAATCTTTCGCATTGCAGACGATGCTGGCTGTAGTTTTTCAGTTTTCTCAACTCGTCCCGACACCTTGTTTGGTGCGACCTTCTGTGCGCTTGCGCCCGAACATCCGTTACTTACAAGGCTTACTACTAACGCCCAACAGACCGCGGTGCAAGCTTACGTTGATGCGGCGTTAGCGAAATCAGAACGCCAGCGAGCACAAGAGGCGAGCAAGAAAGGGGTGTTCACTGGCAGTTATGCCTTGCATCCCGTAACCAAGCAAAAATTACCGATCTACGTTGCCGATTATGTGCTGATGGATTACGGCAGTGGCGCAATTATGGCTGTGCCTGCTCACGATGAGCGGGACATGGAGTTTGCGCGTGAACAGCAGTTAGCGATAAAGCAAGTGGTCGTGGGAACAGGAACGGACAACGATGTGTTCACTGGTTATGGCAAATGTATCAACTCCGACTTTCTCAACGGCTTGGCAGGTAAAACTGCGATTGCCAAGATGTGCGCATGGTTAGAACAGCATGGTTGCGGCAAAAGCACTGTGCGTTACAAACTACGAGACTGGTTGTTTGCACGACAACGCTATTGGGGTGAACCGTTCCCACTTTACTATGACCGTGATGGCAAGGCTGTGTTGGTGGCGGAAGATGAGTTGCCAGTGGTGTTGCCTGAGTTGGATGATTTTTCGCCAGGGCAGGATGGCAACTCGCCGCTTGCCAAGTGTCAAGAGTTTGTCAATTACCGTCAAGGTAAACGTGAAGTCAACACGATGCCGCAGTGGGCTGGTTCATGCTGGTATTACCTGCGCTATCTTGATCCAAACAACGACAAAATGGCATGGGATAAGGAGAAAGAACGCTACTGGTTACCAGTTGACTTGTATGTCGGCGGGGTAGAGCATGCGGTTTTACATCTGCTGTATGCGCGATTTTGGCATAAGGTTTTATATGACCTTGGGCATGTTACGACTGTTGAGCCTTTTCAGCGTCTAGTAAATCAAGGCACAATTCTCGGCACTAACCAAGAGAAAATGTCCAAAAGTCGTGGTAATGTCGTCAACCCCGATGATGTCATCAAGGAATGGGGTGCGGATTCTTTACGGCTGTATGAGATGTTTATGGGGCCATTGGAAGCAACAAAGCCGTGGCAAACCAAAGGCATTGTCGGTTGTCAGCGCTTTTTACAAAGAGTTTGGCGGCTGTTAACTTCAGAACGGGTTAAGGCAACGATAACGACATCACAATGCAACCGTGCATTACATCGGTTGGTGAAGAGCGTTAGCCATGATACTGATAAGATGCGTTTCAACACCGCGATCGCCAGCATGATGGAATTCACCAATACCGTCAGCAAAACCGATGCTCCTATCGCTCAACAGGAGGTAGAGATATTTCTACTACTGCTGTCTCCGTATGCACCACACATTTGCGAAGAACTGTGGCAACACTTGGGGCATAACGAATCTATCTTGCTTGCCGCTTGGCCTGACTATGACCCGAAGCTCGCAGCACAGGATATGGTATCGTATTCGGTGCAGTTCAACGGTAGGCACCGCTATGCTCTGCAAGTAGACATGGGTTGTGAGCAATCACAGGTGGAAGCTTTAGCGGTCGCACATGATAGCTATGCCCGTCTTGTCGCAGGCAAGACAATCGTCAAGAAAATTTTTGTGCCGAATAAAATCCTAAACTTTGTGCTACGCAACTAGGCTGGCGGGCAACAGCAGGCACAGAATGTTTAGTCAATCATTTCTTCACGATATTCACCGCAGTATAGCACCCTGCCGCCGTCTGCGCCTGCATGTTCGCCAAGTTTGATCAACCAGTCGGCGGATTTGAGGATTTCCACATGATGGTCGATGATTATCACTGTGTGTTCGTCGGGCATTTTGTTTATCTGGTGCAAAAACAAAGCGACATCGCTATCAGCCAACCCTACCGAAGGTTCATCAAATATCAGCACCATGCCAGCGCCGTTTTTTTTGCTGCAATGACCAGCATTGTCCCTATCTTCGTGTTCATGTGTCAGCATTTTTAGTAATCGCAAACGTTGAAATTCCCCGTTTGACAAAGTGCTCAGCGGTTGTCCTAAAGTCAGATAACCTAGTCCAACTTCAACTCCCTTCGCTAATATCGCTCTTATCCCATGCTGGTGTTTGAAAATCTCCAGTGCTGCTAGCAAATTCAAATCAAGCACCTCTTTGATATTCATGCCCTGTAGTTGTATCTTCAACACCTCACGGCGAAACTGCTTGCCCATACAGAGATGGCACTGTTCATGAACGCTGCCGAATGTTGCATAGTCGCGCATAAAGAACCCTAGCCCTTTACAAGCTGGGCATTGTCCTTGCTGGGTATTGAAACTAAAACAAGCTTGCGTGAACCCACGTCGCTGTGCCTGTGAAGTTTTAGCGAACATACGTCTGATCTGAGCATATATTCCGATGAATGTCGCACTATTCGCCCGATTGCTTACATGCGTCATGTTTTGTCCTAGCAATACAACATCGCTGATTTTGTCATCACAGACAAACTCTTTGCAGGCAACCGCTGGCTTGGAGCATTGTTTGTGCCCCTTCAGTAATGGGAAAATAGTGTGATGCATCAAGCTGGATTTGCCGCTACCACTAACGCCACATACACAGGTCAATCGCCGTAGCGGTATCCGCACTGCGATACTTTGTAAATTGTGTGTCGTTATGCCACTAGCATGGATAAACTTATCGGCATTCCCCCTACTTTGATGGTTAAACACAGGCACGACAGGTTGGTAGCCGCTCGGCACACCCGCATAGATGATTTCTCCGCCTGCGTGCGCATTGCCACCGCCTGTGTCGGCAGTGTGGCTGTCTTTTGCGAGTGTGCCAAGCACAATCAGATAGTCAGCATTGCGGATGAAATATTGGTCATGCTCAACTGCAACAACGGTGTTTTGTCTAGCACATAAGGATTTGAGTAAGTCGTGCAGTTGTGCACTATCACGGCTGTGTAAACCAGTCGTCGGTTCATCAAAGCAATAAAGCATATCTACAAGTTCTGTTCCTAGACAGGCGGCAATCTTTGCGCGTTGCACTTCCCCCCAAGACAGTGATGCTGCGGGGCGCTCGCCTGCGATATAATCAAGCTTGAGACGGCAAACAAAATCAAGTCGCCGCCGCAATTCAGCTACGAGGTCATCATTGTTAATTTTCGCACTTACAAGCCAGAGCTGTAATTCAACTGCGGTCATCCGCAGCAGGGCGGGGAAAGTTTGTTGCTGTATTTGGTAGGCACGATGCTTTGGCTGTAAACGCTCATAATCACAAGTAGCGCAACCGATGCCATTACAAGACAAGCATGCACCGAGAGGGTGATAGTAGGAAAAATAAGCAGGGGTTGGGGCAATACTTGTTAATTCGCAGGTAAAGCATTCGTGGTTGCGGCTTAATAGTTTAGCTTGACCGTCAACCCCAACCAAAACACGACCTTTAGCGATTTGATAGCTGGTTCGTACTGCGTCTTGAATGCGATTCGTGTAGTGCGCATCCGCCCGCACTTGACTGATTAACACGGCATATTCTTGTTGGGGGTGCATAGCGTCTTTGGTCAATGGTTGTTGCGGTTGCTTGATGTTAACGAAACGATCAAAACCTTGCGCCGTCAGCATGCTGTAGTCAATGGCAGTGAAACGCAGCGGTGCAGCGATGCAGATGCTTTTTTTGTCGTAGCGCTGGATGATTGCTTTGGTTGCCTGACCGTAGTCGTAGGCATGGAGTGGTGCTAGACACTTGTAGCAATGGCGGCTGGCGGTTTGACAAAATAACAACCGCAGATACTCATTGATATGGGTAAGTGTGCCAAGTGTAGCACGTAAGTCGGGCTTGCCGTGCTGTTGTTTGACTGCGATGCTGGCGGGGAGGTTAGCAGCATGGTCAAGTTGGGCGTGGCTTTGCGGTTGAATGTGTTGGCTTTCTTGGCGTGAGAGGGTAGCCAGAAAACGGCGATGTGCCTCTTGGTGTAAAGTGCCAAAGACGAGCGATGTCTTGCCCGCCCCAGATGCACCAGTTATGCAGGTGAACTTGTGCTTCGGGATAGCGACAGATATGTTTTTGAGATTATTGGTTTTGACTCCTGATAAGGAGATAAAATCGTTTGCCAACCGCAAAATTCCCATTATCATTCTAAATATAAGCCCCGTTGATTTTTAAAGTCAGGATAAGCGCATGTCAAAGCCTAATCAGCGATCCACACCGCATCTGCTCATACGTATTGCTATAACTTTCTGCTGTTTTATCGTGGCACTGATAGTGTTGTGGTATTGGGGCATGGGTGGTGATTTATCTTCAGTCTTATCTAAAAACGGGATGCTCTCGCATTTGAGCGACACACCGCCAGACCTCTTCTATCAAACTATCGGTGTTGGCGTTGACGCAGATAACACTGCTATAGATAAGATAGCCAGCAACATGTTCACGCTGGAGTTACAGGTAGTTGCCACTCGCAGTCAAGCAGACCGTATGATAACCGACCTGCTTCAGCGCGGCATTCGGGCTTTTTATACCGAACATACTGACAAAGATGGCAAAAAACTGTTCAGTGTAAGGAGAGGTCTCTACTCAACATTAGAAGAAGCACAGTCAGCTTCACGAATTTTCCTTGCGCAACGCGCAATAAACAATCGCGTCGTAGCATTATCGCCGTGATGACGACTCACAACTTGTTGTCTAACATTTTAATCAACAACTGTAGGTCATCTATTTGCTGTTTGAGGGCGACGATTTCATGCTCTAGTTTTTCTATTTGAATTTTGTAAATCTCTATTTCAGCGTTGTGATTTTTTTGAGTCAATGCCTCTTTGCTTTTCAATTCCGCCAGATAACTTTTACATATCTCTGCCAATTCATTGATTGCTGAACTGTTTTTAACTGGTGGTGGTGGTGGGGTTGATGCGCTCGCAACCGCAGGTGATGACAGTGTCTCTGCTTTGGCGATGTTTTCCAACGGGGGCGATGAGATAAAATATTTGCCGTTTTTTAATTCGGCATTGATACGCCCCTGTTTAATGCGCCTTCTAACCGTTATCTCGGAGAGATTAAAGCGACGCGCATACTCGCTGATTGATACCCATTCGTGTTGCATTCGGTGTTCTTGCACCTAACTGATACGCCAACCCTATTCTATCATATTGTGCCTGCTCATATTAACCTGTCGATTTATCTGGTGGTCTGGCAATGGGTGAACGCTGGCTAGGAAACTATTGGAAGGCAAACCGTCGCTTGGCTTTGAGTTTGGTTACAATATCATCCGACAGCACAGCGCCGTAATTGGTGATGACATCGGTGGCTAGCAGTGCGCCGTAGTAGCCAGCAATCGGCAGTGGTAGGTTACTAGTAATACCGTATAAAAACCCTGCGGCAAACATATCACCCGCACCAGTAGTATCAAGCACATCAGCATTGATGGGCGCTATCTTATACTGTTCACCACGATTGCCGATAACCGCCCCCTTTGCGCCAAGTTTAATCACTGCACATTTGTTAGCGTCTTGGATAGCAGATGCCGCTTCATGCGGGGGCAAATCATACAGCGCTATGGTCTCCATGACGTTAGCGAATATTACATCGGCATACTTATCTATAATATCCAGAAAATCAGCACGATGCTCCTTCACTACCAATGGGTCTGAAACGTCAAATGATACCGCGGTGTGCGAATTCTTCGCCCGCTTTAGTATGCGTATGATGGCATCACGTTGAATCGGGTTTGCCCAAATATAACCACTGAGGTGTAAGACTCGTGATTGTTCGGCATAAGTTAGCATCTTGTCCTGCTGTTCATTGAGATAAATGCCGCTTAAGTTTGCAGCCATAGTGCGTTCACCGTCTGGCGTGATAAAGCAGACACATACCCCCGTATGTCCATCATGCATCATCAGTTCACTGGCTACACCCAGTCGATTGAATTCATCACGAACCACCTTGCCATATTCGTCGTCGCCCACTGCCCCGATGAAAGCGGTTTTCTTGCCAAAGCTTGCCAATGCCTTGATCGTGTTAAGCGATGACCCACCCACACACTTGCCCTTGATTCTTTTCTCAAAACGCTTGAGAAGTTCATCACGCTTCTGCACATCTACTAAAGAGCCAGTTCCCTTCGGTAAGGCTATTTCCTTGAGTTCTGCTTCGGAGATAGTGATAGCGATGTCAATCATCGACTGGTCAGCGCTTACGACATCGTAATTCTTCTGCAAAGTTAATCCCTAGCTTTTGGGCGCTACTTCAGATTCAACCTGCTCACAGTATTGTCGCCAATATTCGTATGCCGACCATACCGACAAGATGAGTGCTATCCACACACCGATCATACCGACAACTCGGAACAAAGATTGATCGATAATCAAACAAAATATACTTATCCATAGGGCTGCAGTCTTATACTTGCCGATTTTACTAACTGCGATGGAGACACCATGCTCTGCCGCTGCCGCTCGTATTCCACAAATCAGCACATCCCGCATAATCAATAACCCAGCCAGTAGTGTCGGGATACGCTCAAGACTACAGAGCATCATCAGCATCGTAATCGCCAGCACTTTGTCGGCGACAGGGTCGAGAAGCGCACCGAGCTTTGATTCGCTATTGTATTTGCGGGCGAAGAAGCCATCAAAGAAATCCGTCAAGGCCGCGACCAAAAACAACAGTGCCGTCAACATATCGGTAATATAGTGGTTGATCGGAAAAATAATCAGCAGAACAGGGACAAATAGCAGACGGATTATCGTGAGGTTATTAGGTATTTTTTTAAGCTGTAGCCAGTCAGCGTTGCGTAGATTCACATTCCACCGCCAAGTTCCATTAACCTAACCAAGATTCTCGCAGACATCATACTTGTTGCTGTTTTTTTTGCAACCAAACGGACAAGCATCATGGTTAGTGATTTGAAACTGCCTGCTGTTTCGTGATAGGGTTCTGCGTCATTTCTGCTGTATATATCTACCGCGGTGAGTCAATGCCTCCAGACAAAACTACCGAACCGAATAAGCCTGAACGGAAGCCCAAAAAATCTAAACCTGCCTTCTTTAGCATTGAGAACCTGCGTTCCCTAGCGATTTGGATTGTAATTATCTTTGCTATTCGCTGGTCGGTGGCTTCCCCTTATCATGTTCCAACTCCGTCCATGGAGCCGACAATAAAGGTTGGAGATCGTTTGTTAGCTTACAAACTTTCATACGAGTTTAAGCTACCATTTACAGACATTGCCCTGTTTGGCTGGGACAAACCAACGCATGGGGACATTATCGTGTTTCGTTACCCCAACGACCCCAACATAGACTACGTTAAACGGGTGGTGGCAATCGGCGGCGATGACGTGGAACTTCGCAATGGCTACCTATATATCAATGCCAATAAGCGTGAGCTTCATGACCATAACTTTGACCGTTCCATCCTTGCCGACATCTACGACAACAAAGACGACAAGCTCCTCTATCGGGAGGGTAGCGAACAGGCGGGCTATTGGGTCATGTATAACAAGACAACCCAGTTCGCAACTCGCAACTGGCCTTGGCGGGGGACGTTTAAAGTGCCGCAAGATTCCGTCGTGGTCATCGGCGACAACCGTGATAATTCCTCTGATTCAAGAGAATGGCGCGAAGTTCCTCTGTCTTATGTGCGTGGCAAAGCGCTGTTTGTGCTATGGAGCATGTTTACGCCGCAGGGCGACCCTTGGTATCGGATGCAGTTTAGACTTAATCGCTTTGGCTATACGTTGCGCTAGCTGTTGTTCAAACGTTCGCGCAACTTATCGGAAGGATGGAAGGTTACGATCCGCCTGCTATCTATTTCAATCTTCTCGCCTGTATGAGGGTTGCGCCCTGGTCGGGAACGTTTCTTGCGCACTGACCATTTGCCGAAATTGGATATTTTGACCTCTTCGCCCGCTTCTAGCTTCATTTTTAGTTCTTCAAGCAACATCTCAACGCTAGTCCGAGCTTCCTTAAGCGATAGACCAGCCTTGTGGTGTATCCTTTCAGCCAACGAGTCCTTCGTTAAAGTCATAAACTGCTCCCAATCCGAGACTATACCCCAACATAAATTATAGCGCGGTGCTTAAGCTGATTTCAATAATAAAACCAAAACCTTATCGTCGTGGCTTTCTAGCGGGGCTATTCTTTCGTGGTGGGAAATTTTTACCGCGAACAGGACGCTTTTCGATTACAAATGGGTTGGGAGGCATTTGTTTTGATGGGAAAGAATTTTTTGGTGGTTCACCGTATCGCCACTTTAGATAGGGGATAAGCAGATGGGCAAAACTAAACTTTTCTTTTATGCAGGCAAGGAGTTCGTTCCAATATGGTGCGCTTGGCGCAAATTCAGCTGGGGGGTGTCCATGCTGTTG
>JAPPIL010000039.1 GCA_028877195.1 Pseudomonadota bacterium | reverse complement strand
AAGTATATCTTGGCACAGGCTATCGTATAGAGGGAGAAAATTGAGGTTTTTTTGTATACGAGAAGGTGTTCCCTTTTTATAGTCATGGTAGTCATGCTTTGCATTTAGTTAACCCAACTCCTGCTCGGTATTCATCTCATCTCCCAAATATTCCCTTATTATCTCAACCGCTCGCTCGGCATTGGCATGCAAGTGCCGATCGCTATTGACAAGCATTGCAGGTGCACCATCGCACACCCCTAGACAAGGCACAGGCTCAACACTGATCATACCTTCAGGTGCGGGCAGGGTACGCAGTTTAGCTATTATCTTATCTGATTCAAACATCCGACATACGAGATTATCGCAGAATTGAATATGAAAACGGCAGGGTTTATGCTGTTGAAAGCGAGTGTAAAAACTAATCACTTCCTGCACATGCACCTTCGGCAAATCAAACCTGCTTTCAAGTTCAGCCACCTGTTCTTCTGACACATAGCCATAATGGTCGTGAATAGTATGCAAAATAGGCAGTATCGCTGAACGCCGTGTCTCAAAGCGGGTAAGGTCGCGTTCAATCGCAGCAACGACAGTTGGATTGAAACTACTCATCGGTCAAGTTCACCTGCGATAATGTTGATACTACCGAGAGCGGCAATCGCATCGGCAATCATCTGCCCCTTACACATGTCGGGGAAAGCTTGAAAAATTGCAAAGCAAGGTGGGCGACACTTAACCCGATAAGGCATCCCAGAGCCATCGCTAACAACATAAAAGCCCAGTTCACCATTTGCGGCTTCCGCAGCCGAATAGCATTCACCCGCAGGAGGTTTGACCCCATGAATGACATGCATAAACTGATGCATCAAGCCCTCAATGTTGCCATAAGTATCTTGCTTATGAGGCATCGCAATCGCAGGGTCGTCAACGCTGATCGCACCAGCAGGGATATTGTCCAAAGCCTGTTTGATAATCCGCATCGACTGCTCGACCTCGGCCATCCGCACGGCAAAACGGTCGTAAGAATCGCCACGCTCACCAACTGGTATATCAAATTCAAACTGATCATACATGTTGTAAGGCTCAACGATGCGCAAATCAATCGGCACACCAGTGGCACGCAAACAAGGCCCCGTGAACCCCCAGTTGATCGCATCATCAGCGCTAATTGCCGCCGTGCCAACCATGCGTTGCTTGAAAATACGGTTCTTGTTCAACAGACTGCCCAACTCATAATGCGATTTGGCAATCGCCTTCAGCGTCTCATGCGCCAGCTTCACCCAACCATCGGGCAAATCAAAGCCCATACCACCAACCCTTGCCAACGATACTGTTAACCTCGCACCGCAGAGGCGTTCAAAAAGCTTGTAGACCTGCTCACGGGCATTGAAACCGAGCCAAAAATTGGTCAATGCTCCCAAATCAACCGCATTAGTGGAAAGACAGACAAAGTGGTCGATGCAACGGGAAAATTCATCGAGGATAACCCGCATGATTTGCGCCCGTGGGGGAACGGTGATGCCAAGCATTGTTTCAATCGTGCGACACCAAGCATTGTTGTTCATCGGTGCTGAACAGTAATTCAAACGGTCGGTGTAGGGGATGACTTGATTGTAGTTGTGTGTCTCACACATTTTTTCAAAACAGCGGTGCAGGTAGCCGATTTCAATGTCCATCTTCGCGATCGTTTCGCCCGACAACACCGCCATGAACCGCAAAGTTCCGTGTGTGGCTGGGTGGGCAGGGCCGATATTGATCAATACCCGATCGTCAAGATGGTCATCAGTCGCCGCACGCATGTTCTGCTGTTCTTGTTCATAGATATGCTCAAGCGGGGTGGTGAGCGATTGGTTCTTGTCAGCTGGGTAATCTTTGCGTAACGGATGCCCGACGAAATCCTCATGACACAAGATGCGGCGCAAGTTCGGATGGTCGCTGAACTTGATGCCGAACATGTCGTAAGCCTCACGCTCAAACCAATTTGCACTGCGATAAACGGATGTAGCACTTGGCACGGAGGTGTCTTCAGCAATCGGCAACTTCAAGCGTAGACGCTGTTTATTTGCGTGGTCAGCAAAATGATAGACGACATCAAAGCGTTGCCCTTCTCGTTCTGGATAATCAACACCGCAAACATCAAGCAAAAATGGGTAATGACTATGCAGGTCAGCAAGCAGTGCAGGTAATTTCGCTGGCTCAGGCAGGATGAGCACCGCTTCTGTGGTTGAATTCGGGGCATCAAGACCGTAGACTTGCCGCAGTTTGTTGAGGGCATCAGCATGTGCACCCGAAGCACCTGCAACGCCAGCGGCAACCGCAGCAGAGTTCGTATCTGAATTAGAATGAGGCACAGTCGTCATGGTCGTTAGCAGCCCTAATGATAGCCCTAATGATAGCAATAAGGCTAATACAAATGATACAACAAGCCCTTACCATTTTGAACAATCTTTGCGATCGTGTCTGCGAAAAAAAAAGCCCCGCAATTCTGAAGAGCTCATCGACCGCATGGCTGAACTTGTGGCGATGAATTTTCCCCTTTTTGCGCTAAAATTGCAAACCCTAAACATGGAACTGTTCTCGCAGGAGAACTTCCGTGCCCTGCTGGTCAAAGGTGCGGCGCACATGCAAAACGGCGACTATGTGCATGCCAAGCAGGTGTTGATGCAAGCACACAAGTTAGCGAGCGATGAGACCGCGGTGCACGTCAACATGGCAACGATACTTTACCATGAGCAGGCCTTGTCTGCGGCACGAGCTTGGGTTGAGCGGGGTTTACAAATCAATTTGGTCAACGCAAACCTCTGGGCAATCGCAGCCAAGCTTTTCCCTTCCACACAACTGTGGCAATTGCTTGCGCCACGTCAAGCTTGGATGGGAGCAAGCGTTTATCAGCAGTTGTATGGCGAGCACACGAAGGTGCTTGCTGTTTACCGCCATGCTTATGAGGCTGGCGAGCGTTCAGACTTGTTTATGGTCGCTTACACTGGCACGTTGGGTGAATTGGAGTTGTATGATGAGTTGTGTCGGGTTGCATGGCAGATGACAGGTGAAGCTAACTTAAGTTCGCAACTATGCACTCATTTTGCGCAAGCATTTGCGGCAATAGACAATGAGGCACAGGCAAAGCGTTGGCAGACGATGGCTCGCATGCGCAGTAAGCAGTAGTAGGTGAGTGCGGAGCACTCACCTACTACTGCTTACTGCGCACCATTTCTAAAGGCGAGGTGCGGGTTGCGACTCTTGCGGGGTAGAAGCCTGCGATTAAACAGCAAACGATAGACACACAACACACCCCAAGATAGACCCAGATGTCAAACTCGATCGGTATATCCGAAATGTGGTAGACTTTTTCGGGCAAACTAACGAACTGAAAACGTTTGAGTAAAAAACAAAACACCCCCGCCAGCAACACGCCAAAGCAGTTACCGAGAATGCCAATCAAACAACCTTGCTTCAAAAAAATAGCGTTGACTTGCTTATTGGTTGCACCCAGTGATTTTAGCACCGATATGTCTTGAATCTTCTGCGATACCGAAACAAACAAAGTCGTAAAGATATTAAAGATCGCGACAATCGCCACCAATGCCACGATAATCGCAATCACCACCCGTTCACGCCGCATCGCCTCAAAAAACGGACGGTTGAACGATTGCCACTCCGCAATATTCAAAATATACCTGTCCTTCATCGCGTTTGCGATCTGCGGGCTTTTTTGCGGGTTGTGTAAACCTACCTCTATTCCTGTAACGCGCTCCTGATAATCAAACAACCGCTGTGCACCAACCAAACTAACGATACCAACACGAGAATCATAGTGCCGCAAACCCGAACTATACACACCAACAACCTTGAACGCCTGTAACGTCGTAAGACTTTCGTCGCTAGGCGCAACAAGATACAAGAGTTCACCGACCTTCCCGCCTAAATCCTCTAACAGACCTTTGCCGACGATAATCGCAGGCTGTGCCTGTATCCCCGCATCAATCTCCGCCTGCAACACATCTAATGCCGAACTCGGAAAAATCAAATTCTTCAGGCTTTGCACCTTCGCACGCTTTTGCGGATGAATGCCACGAATCAAGATCGCGTTGCTGGTCGTATCAGCCTTGACCATCGTCTCATAGTGCACAAAAGGCGATGTGCCACGCACATCTTCAGCAAAGTCGCTAGTAATTTTATGCGCCCAATCATCATAGTTATTGATGCCGTAAGGAGAATTGTAGACCAACACATGAGCATTAGCGGCAAGGAAACGATTGCGCAGTTCAGTTTCAAAACCATTGATTACCGACAAGACGATAATCATCGCCGCCACCCCCACCGTAATACCGATGATTGAAAGCAACGCAATCCAAGAAAAAAACATATCTCTACGACTGATTTTCAAGTAGCGCAAAGATACCAACGAAGTTAAATTTTTCAAGACAACCACGCGGCAGCATCAAGAGCATAATAAGTAAGAATAGCGGTTGCGCCAGCGCGTTTGATGGCGAGCAAAGACTCCAGCACGCATTCCCGCTCTGGTAGCAAGTCTTTGGTTGTTTTCAGCATCACATACTCGCCACTAACCTGATAAGCGAAAGTTGGAATAGGCACACTGGCTGTAATCTTTGCAATTATATCAAGACAAGTCAAAGCAGGCTTAACGAGCAAAATGTCAGCACCTTCATCAGCATCAAGTTTCGCTTCTACTAGTGCTTCACGAGCATTGGCAATCTGCATTTGGTAGCTACGTTTATCGCTACCTGCCTCGCCACTATGTAGGTTCGGCAACGATTGCACAGCATTGCGGAACGGTTGGTAAAAGTTAGAAGCATACTTGGCTGCATAAGACATGATGACAGTTGCTTGCTGGTCATGCTCTTCAAGGGTGGCACGGATTTTGCCGATACGCCCATCCATCATATCTGACGGTGCAACGACATCTGCACCCGCCTGTGCCTGACACAAGGCTTGTTGGCAAAGAATACTAATCGTTGCGTCATTCAGCACTTGGCCATCAGCACCGACAATCCCGTCATGACCATGCGTTGTATAGGGGTCAAGTGCGACATCCGTGATAACCAGCAAATCAGGAAACTGTTGCTTCAGCATTTGCACCGCAGTCGGAACAAGACCAGTATCGTCGTATGCTTGGCGACCATCGGCAGTCTTCTTATCCACACTGATAACAGGGAAAAGGGCTAACGCTTGAATGCCGCAAGTTTGTGCCTGTTCTGCTATGCGCAGCAACCCTGTTAACGATAAGCGGTAAACATCAGGCATCGCCGCTATCGCTTGCCGCTCCTCATTGCCGTCATGGATAAACACAGGCAAAATCAAATCCGTAACCGCTAACCGATGTTCGGCGACCAGCGCTCGCAGGGCTGTATTTGCTCGTAAACGCCGCAAGCGGGTGTTGGGGTAAGAACGTGTCATACCAGCAAATATAACACCCAAAGATTGAAAGAAGAAGTAAAGAAGAAGTGCAGTTCCTAGACCGACAGCTACATCGGGATAAAGCAGTTGTGAAATAGTTCACCATCTTTTGACAATAGCACACAAATAAGTTGCGCTATTTTTTCACAGCTTACCCACTGACTACGGTCAGCATCAGGCATATCGTTACGGTTGCGTGGTGTATCAATAATCGTCGGGCAGATGGCATTGATATTAATGCCCTCACCTCGCACCTCCGCACAGGTGCTCATCAGTAACGCGTTGAGCGCTGATTTGCTGGCACTATAAACACCCATACCGATATTGTTAGCGTTAGGTGAAAGGGATGCAGCTGAAGATACGAAAACAATACGACCACCTGCTTGCTGTTGACGCAATAGTGGCAACGCATAGCGTAGAAGCAAAAAAGCTGAACGAAAATTTGCCGACATTAGATAGTCATAATCTTTGGTTTTGTAGTCAGCGGTCTTGTTCCAGATAAACCCACCTGCGCAATGAACGATCGCCACCCTCTTGTTTGCCAACACCTGTTCACACAGCTTTTGAACTTCTGGCGCTGAACTCAAATCACAATGATAGCCACCCTCACCAGCCTGCTCATGGTGATAGACAGCATGCACACACATGCCGCGCTGGCGCAAGACTTGCACAACCACTCGCCCTAACGCGCCACCTGCACCTGTTACTAATGCTTCATTAAACATGTTAGCTCGCTTGAAGTTCTATCTCTGTCAACCTACTGCCCCTCGCCCTTCAGGTTAGCAGTAATCAGATTTACATACTACAGATAACAAACATAATATCGTTGTAGTTTGGTGAACTATCTGCTATCACCATGCCTGCTCGTCTTTTGGAGGGGTAGTTGCCAACGATAAATCAAATCATCAGTAATGGCAGGCGGCGCTTGCGTGAACGCTCCAAGTGCCCTGCTTTGGAACGCAGCCCCCAGAAGCGTGGGGTCTGTGTGCGGGTTTACACGACCACCCCAAAGAAACCAAACTCGGCTTTACGAAAGGTCGCACGGGTGAGATTGTCAAACGGCACGGAAGTTACTTCTTATATCGGTGGCGAGGGGCATAACCTACAGGAGCACTCGGTGGTCTTGATTCGTGGCGGCAAGGTCAAAGACTTGCCAGGCGTGCGCTATCATGTTGTGCGTGGATCAATGGACACTTCTGGAGTTAGCAACCGCAAGCGCGGACGCAGCAAATACGGTGCGAAACGACCAACAAAGGCTTAAGCACCAGCGAGGAACAAGAAACATGCAGGTGAACAGTTGACCAGACGCAAAAGCCCTGACAAGCGCAAGATATTGCCAGACCCTAAATTCAAACAAGTTCTTGTCGCCAAATTTATCAACTGCATCATGCAGGATGGCAAGAAATCCTGTGCGGAACGGTTGTTTTACGGCGCACTAGACCTGCTGGAAAAGAGGGGACTAGAAAATTTCCGCAGTCCATTAGAGGTGTTTGAAGCCGCGGTCGAGAACTCAATGCCTGTCGTTGAGGTCAAGTCGCGTCGTGTCGGTGGTTCTAACTACCAAGTTCCAATTGAGGTGCGGTCTGAACGCAGGCGTGCTTTGGCCATTCGTTGGTTGATAGATTTCGCACGCAAACGTTCTGGACGCAGTTTTATGGAGAAACTCTCGGCCGAGATACACGATGCCGCCCATCGTCGTGGTGGCACGATTCGCAAACGTGAGGAAACCCATAAGATGGCGGATGCTAACAAGGCTTTCGCCCATTACCGCTGGTGAGCCTAATCTAATTTACATATAATAACTACATGATCGCAGAAGCACCTACAGCGCAGGAACGTCTGCGTAATATCGGTATCATGGCACATATTGATGCTGGCAAGACGACTACGACTGAACGTATCCTCTACTACACAGGTCGTATCCATAAAATTGGCGAGGTGCATGATGGTTCAGCAACGATGGATTGGATGACACAGGAGCAGGAGCGCGGCATCACCATCACCGCGGCAGCAACGACCTGCCATTGGCGCAAGCATCAGATAAATATAATCGACACCCCTGGGCATGTGGACTTTACTATTGAGGTTGAGCGCTCACTGCGGGTGCTTGATGGGGTTATCGCTATCTTTGATGCCGTTGCTGGGGTTGAGCCGCAATCAGAGACTGTTTGGTATCAAGCGAACAAATATAAAATTCCACGCATCGTCTTTATCAATAAAATGGATCGGGTTGGGGCGGACTTTTTTGCTGCTGCCAAATCAATTGAAGAAAAGCTTAACGCTAAACCACTGCTACTTCAGTATCCGATGGGCAAAGAAGCATCTTTCACTGGCATGGTTGATTTGATCAATGAGCAGGCCTACGCTTGGGAAGAGAACGACACAGGTTACGGCATGAAGTATTTTACCTCGCCTGTCCCTGAACCGATTATTCCTGAAGTAAAAGCAGCGCGGGAAAGGCTTATTGAACAGCTCTGCGACAATAATGATGAACTACTAGCACGCTACTTGGACGGGGAGGAAGTCAGTGCTGCGATGTTGATGAGCGCCGTGCGCGAGGCGACCCTCAACCTCAAGGCAATACCTGTATTGTGCGGCAGTGCTTTTCGCAACAAGGGGGTTCAACAGTTGCTAGACGCGGTGATAAACTTTTTACCTTCACCGCTCGACATTAAATTTGCGGAAGGCTTTAGTGCTGACGACAAGGAACAAAAAATTCAGCGACCATGCACTGAAGACGAACCTTTCGCAGCACTTATCTTTAAGATAACTACCGACCCCTTTGCTGGTCAGCTCCTATACATTCGTGTCTATGCAGGCGTGTTACAGACAGGCAAGGTGGTGCTTAACAGTCGTTCAGGCAAGAGAGAACGGGTGCAAAAAATTTTACGCATGCACTCCAACGCTCGCCAAGAATTAACAAGTGCTAGAGCTGGAGAGATTTATGCCATCAATGGTTTGAAGGATGTGTGCACTGGCGACACTCTCTGCGATCCTCGCAACCCAATCCGTTTTGAGTCGGTTACCCTCCCAAAGACAGTGCTGTCGATCGCTATTGAACCAAAAACCAGTGCTGATAATAACAAACTGTTTCAAGCATTAGAGCGACTACAGTGCGAAGACCCTTCATTCACCTATCAAGTTACACAGGAGACAGGGCAAATTTTGATCAACGGCATGGGTGAACTGCATCTAGAGGTCATCGTTGACCGTTTGCAGCGTGAATTTAACTTACAAGTGAACACTGGTGAACCGCAGGTTTCTTATCGGGAGACAGTTGCTAGTGTGGCTGAAGACGAAGAGACTTACAGCCGTGAGGGGCAAGGGTTGCAGCACTACGCTAAACTTAAACTTGCCATCGCTCCTGCTGATGCGATGGCTGCACTTAAGATAGAGTTTACCAGCGACGCAGATACGCAACTCCCACAAACCGCACAGCAAGCGGTCGAGCGTGGGGTGAGCAACGCCCTTCAGTCAGGGGTGCTTGCGGGTTATCCTGTCGTTGGCTTGTCGTTACGGGTTGTGGATGGCAAGTTCAACCCCGATGCTCCTGATGTCAACGCCTTTAGCATTGCCGCGAACATGCTTTTGCGGCGACTATTGCGGGCAGCTAATTCTGTGTTGCTTGAGCCAGTCATGCAAGTGCGAGTAACTGTGCCAGAAAAGTATGTCTCTAATGTTATCTCGGATTTTAATTCACGGCGAGCACGAATCAACAAAATTGAACCGCAAGGGCACTTACAAATAATAGATGCCATCGCACCGTTATCGGAACTGTTTGGCTATGCCACCCATCTGCGTTCTGCGACGCAAGGACGAGGCATCCATGTCATGCAGTTTAAGTCTTATGAACGGGCAACAGCAGCAGTGGTTGCTTCTATTCTTGGATAGGGGGCAACAAAGCCCCTAGCGCCAGCTTTGTTGCATAAGTAATGCCTATTTTTTGTGTATGCGGAGAGACGTTCCCTCTCTCCGCACCTCTCTCCCTTTTGTTCGCAAAC
>JAPPIL010000164.1 GCA_028877195.1 Pseudomonadota bacterium | reverse complement strand
CCCCCCCCCCCCCCCCCCCCATAAAAAAAATAGGCATTACTTATGCAACAAAGCCCCGCACCTCCCCCCTCATATGAATGACCGCTGTTCACAAACACATGCTACCCGATAACTCATCGGATTATCAGAAATTGCTGTAATCTTGCTATCATCAACTTTGTTTTGTCTAAATAGCTGTTTTTTTTTAAGTAAGTTGAAATTTCAACCGATAACGGTGGCGTTGGGTGATTGGGGGTCGGTTTATGACGAACAGGGCAGTCATACTGATGGCTGCTGCTTTGTGTGTTCCCTCCGTGTTGGCGGAGCAAGGAGCGCATAGGTCGCAGGCTGTGCAGATGTATAACCGTATCGCAGGTATGCCGCCAAGCAAAGAGGTTATCGCCAAGATGAGTGAGCTTATCCGTCAAGGTAAGCCTATTGAGGCAGGATACATTGCAACAGAGTCTTACGGGTTTTACAATATCAAGCTGCGTCGTATGTTCAGCTCATGGTCAAATGTCGGTGGCAATGCCGATGTTGATTTGAACGATATGGTGGCGACAATGATTGGTATGGTAAAAGATAACATTCCGTTCAATCAAGTCTTGTCAGGTGATTTCATCTATATCGGTGAAGGCGAAAGTGGATCAGTGCAAATTCCACCCTACAGTCTAGCAAACAACAGTCATTATCAAGCGCTACAGAATTTAGATTTGCGCTTACTGCTAAAAAAACATCCACAAACCGATATAACGCAACTACCTGAAGAAGCGCAGGCAGGTGTTATTTCAACCCGTGCCTTTGCGGAAAGCTACTTCAGTGCGGGCACTAACCGACGCGCAACTGCCTTTACTCTAAAACATTTCTTGTGCCATGAGATGGAGAGTTTACATGACACGAGCTTTCCCGACCGCAAGGTTAGGCATGATGTCAATCGCACCCCAGGCGGCGACAAGGAGGTATACAATAACCGTTGTAAAGGTTGCCACGCGGCGATGGATGCGATTAGTGATTGGTCGGTCTACTACGATTTCAACAACCAACTCGTCTATACCGCAGGTTCAGTGGTAGCAAAGATAAACGACCCCAACGCGACACAATTTGACACAGGGCATTATCCTGCCGATGACTCGTTTGAAAATCTTTGGGCTAGCAAAGAAGACGATAAGATCGGCTGGAAGACAAAGCAAGGCAAGGGCGCTAAAGATTACGGCAATATGCTTACAGCAACGGATGCCTTTGCCAGCTGTATGGCATCGCAGGTTTGGTCGCAGGTCTGCCTTACCGACCCAGAAAACAACGCTGCAGCTCGTGATGTGCTGGCTGAAAAATTCGCCAAGCATCAATACAATCTTAAACAACTGTTTGCGGCAACGGCATCGAGGTGTTTAACATGGTAAAGATTTTTAATTTAGCACTTGGTTTGTCTTTTATAGCAGTCGCCTGCAATTTTCATAACTTCAACAGCGACCAGACTATAGGCACGCCGAGTAGTGCGCAGGCTTTTGGTATCCGTAATGCGATGGAACTCAATGCCGCCATGTATGATGCCACTTCACCGACACAGTTTGCTGGTCTGACAGAGATACAGCCGAGCAGTGATGTCGTTGCCGATACTGATGTGAACACAATGCCTGGCACTGAAGGACAAGCTATACAAGGAAAACCGCCAGCACAGCAGCAGCAGGTATCCCCATACAAAAATCCAAACAGCGAAGCCAGCTGTTTCAAGCCAGGCAAAGAAAGAAAATCAGGCAAAGAATATTGGAATAAGCGCGGTGTCCAGAGCAGTGCCTACTGCCAAGTCAACAATATGCTACCAACTACTAGCAATATCGACTCCTTCTCTGGCAATGCTCAAACAGGGGTGTTCAAACTGGCAAGCCACTACTGTAGCAAGCTAATGGCAAACACCGATGCAGGCAAACAGGCTCGGCTAGCGAAGTTACCCAACAGTGGCAAAGAGCTAAATAAACTGGATATGCAGCAGCGACCAGTGAACTTGGGCAAAGATTTGCAGCAGACGCTTGCTAAAGACTTGAGTGCGCTCATCAGCTCAAATATTGAACCGACCGCCGAGCAGCAACAGATACTTGTGAAATTGATCGATGAATTGGCAAAAACCAAGGACAGCAATCAACAGTTACCCACACTTGCGCAATTGTTAGTCGGTGTTTGCACAGCCAGCTTGGGTAGCGCCCAAATTTTTATTTATTGAGTGTAACGATGAGCAAACATGACCGCCGTGATTTTCTTCGCCGTGCAATAGGGTTTTCCTGTGGCTATGTCTATTTACCAAGCCTTGCGACTTTGATTTTCAATCGGCAAGCGTTTGGGTCAGACTCCTGCTCCACGCAGGTAGATAACGACAGCCCTGCGTTCATCGGGCTTGATTTGCGCGGTGGTGCTAGCATCGCTGGCAACAATGTCATCGTCTACGATGATAAGGGCGAGCTACTCAAAAGCTACGAAGGTTTGGGGCTGCCAAGCGCTCTTCACCCGCAAGGCACAGACAAGATAAACACCAGTATCGGTTTGCCGATGCATGCGGATAGTGCCATGTTGCGCGGTATCCTGCAAGCGCCAGCCACTGTGCAAGCGAATACCAATGGTGTGGTAATTTGCACCAGAGCACAGGATGACACCAGCAGCAATCAACTTGCCACTGCTCCTGGGGTGCATTTAGCAGGTGCTAACGGTAGCTTTGCCGCTTTAGTTGGAACACAAGCATCCGCGTCGGGTGGCAACTCTATCACGCCATTTATGACCAATGCAGCACCAGTGCGAATTACCGATTTTAGCAGTGGCGACGCGATCGCCAGTATCGCTTCAGTTTGGCAGCAACAGCCAGAGCGGATGGCAAAGGTTATCACTGCTTTGAATAAGTTAAGTTTCTCGCAACTTGAGCAGTTTTCCAATCTTGGTCTGTCGGAGCAGGCAGTGGCAATGATGAAATGTGGCTACCTCAATGCGGAACAGATGTTGCTGCCACAAGAAGGTTTAATTCTCAATGCCAGTCAAGATACCGATGTCTCGTCAATCGTTAACTTCCAGCAAAATCCAGCGGCGACCGAGATCGCTTACCTAGTGTTGAAAGGCTATGCAGGCACGGGGACGATAACCCTATCTGGTTACGACTATCATGACACCACGGCAACCACAGGTGATAGCCGTGATTATGCGGCTGGACAGACGATTGCTATGATTCTTGCGATGGCAGCGGCATTGAATCGCAAGCTAATGCTGCATGTCTACACCGACGGTGGCGTGAGCATCGGGCGGCAAGCGACCGCGGTTACAGGTGGTGGCACACAGGTGGAAAAATTCGTCTGGGTCGGTGATTCTGAAATGCGGGCGGCAGCATTCGTGCTGGTGTATGACCCAGATGGTAGACCGAGCTTGACCTTCAACAACGATCAACGCCAACAGCTAGGTGCTTACAAAAACGCAGGGGATGGCACGATCAACCTTCAACCCTCGCAGCATCAGAAGATTGCTGGCGACCCAGTAGCGCAAGCACAAGCAGTCGTGGCTAACTGGTTAGCTTGGCAGGGCAAACCGACAACAGTGCAAGGTTTGGTGCAAACACCGATCGGAGATATTGATGACTATATTTTTATCGGTGGCTGATGTGTTGCGTGCGGCTACTGCTATTGTTTGGGATAAGTTTAGTTGGACTGGTTGCCTGCTCACTGCACATTAATCACCCTAGTGCCGTTGGTTGCGATGATGTGCCGCCCCCCCCTGTCGCTGCGTTTAGAGACTATGTGCAACCAGCATTGCAGCGTTGTGCAGGTTGTCATGTTAAAGATAAAGCCCCGTATTTTATGGGTAGCGATGCAAGCGCAGCTCATAATGCGGCTCTTCCAAAAGTTAACTTCAGCAATGTAGACAATTCTCGCTTTCTTGAGCGTATTCTTAAAGAAAAGCATAATTGCGATCCCGACTGCCAAAAAATAGGTGCTAATGTGCGCACGGCTTTGCATAAATGGGCATGTGCACACAATAGTTCATTTGATAGCAGTCGTGGCAAACAGACAGTAGCCAAGATACTATCAACCAGTTCAACTACCGAGCTAACTTGGAACATCGGCGGTCTAATCAGTAGCGCCCATAAAGATAAGGTATCGCTGTCGCTAACGGTTGAGCCTAATACAGAAGCAGAAAGCTTTGCTATCAAAGATATGCGGGTTAGAGCTGATGGCTTGGATGTCTATCTTGGCACGATAACCCCGATACTCAATGGCGAGCGCACGCAGGTCAGCACTTTTAGTGGTTTAAACTGTAAAATTCCTGCTGCCAAAAGCGATAGCCACAAATATGAAATGACCGTAACTGCGACAGGTGCAACTATCTCACCGCAAGACTTCAAGGCTGACAATAAGCTGTCGTTTGATTTAGAGGGATTGCGTGCTGCGGAAGCTAGCGACACAACAAACTGTTGGGACAGAGATACATACAATGCTATCTTTAGCTCGGATATTAAACCGATCTTGTCCAGCAATTGCATGCGCTGTCATCGACCGCCGACCCAGCCAGATGTTGCCGCAATCACGACCTTGCTCGCCAATAAGCCGATGGTGTTAGCAATTCTTGGAGTTAATGTTGAAAATGCGGGCAGCCAGACGCAACAATCACAAATACCGCAAAATCACCAAGCCCGCATCACAGATATGGAGCAAGACGCTAAGACTAGTGTCATTGATTTTCTGAAACTAACAGAACCAGCCGAATAGTTTTTATTCGTGCGATGTCTCTATATCCAAGCGACAAACCAAGCCCAGAGGCGCAAGAGGTTGTGGTCTTTAGGAAGTAGAGGCAAACCTGAAGTTACAGGGAAGTACCACACAAACAACAGCGCTGCTAAAGCGAGTATGCCGTATGCAATGTAGCGTCGTTTTGCGCCTAACCCTAGTGAGCATTGCTGACCGAGTGATAAAAGCAGGAACAGGCTGGGAACAAAATAGTAATAGTGGTAGGCGGCTTCACGAGCGGTGATAAACCAAGCGCCATAAAACGCGCCATAAAAGAACAGGCACAAAAACGAAAATAGCGACTGATACTTCCACCAACTAAAGAACGAGTAAATCAAACCGACTAACCCAGCGAGTAAAATTACAGGATTACCGAGACATAGTATCGCCTGTAGTTTGTTGTTGCTGTCGCCGACATATTCATACCAAATCGGGCGTAGCATTAGTGGCCACTTCCACGCCGCACTATAGTAGTTATGTTCAGCAGGGACGAGGTGCTGTAGCTCCCAACTTTCTTTGACGGCATGAACGATATTGAATTCCCCTACCAAGAAGTAGGGCAAGGCATATGCAGCAAAGAAACTGGCGAGATAGACGGTATACAGGCTAATAATGTTGATATTCGCTAAATATCTTGGGTCATGCCAGCTGTAGCTGAAATGCATCTGGTAACGAGATAGGCGCATGCTTTTGACAATCTTTAGCATCAGCATATAGTAGAGGGTTGCCGCAAAACCAATTACAGCCGTCCACTTACAGGCGACGGCGAACCCCCACAACATCGCTGACAATACCAGCAGTAATATCTTCGTGCTCTTGTCTGCTGCGGTCAAGGCTGTGACAAACACCGCGATCGCAAAGACGATCAGTGTTGCCATAAATATATCAAGCATCGCAATACGGGCATGAATATAAATAAAGGCACTGCATAACGACAGCGTGGCAATATAGATAACTTGGGCAGGACGCAAGCCACAAGCAAAGCATAGCATCATCAAGGCAACGATTAGCAATGACCCGAAG
This sequence comes from Pseudomonadota bacterium, assembly GCA_028877195.1. GTDB lineage: Bacteria > Bdellovibrionota_B > Oligoflexia > Oligoflexales > JAPPIL01 > JAPPIL01. Next base: position 3,674 of record JAPPIL010000164.1, on the reverse strand, counting down.
AGTGCACTTGCAGCTCGCCATCCAAACGGGTTGTCGCCAAATAATTTTATGCCCGTAGCGATGATCTGCACACCCAATGGCGGATGTTCGGTGATTTTGATTCGTCCCTCATCCAGCAAGACTTGCGCTGCACTGATATAATGACTTTCATCAAAGACATGCATGGTCGTGCTTGTGAGGCCGATCTGGTAAAGAATTTGCGACAAGACAAAGAAGAGCAGATAGAGACGCAGCGGTGTGTTGACATATCTCTTGCCTGTGGATGAAATTAAGCTAAAAAAATCAGGACTTTTCATTGCAAATCAACTTGAGTTTGCTATCATACCGCTAGGTTTTCAAGGACATTTTTTATCTGCACAGCGTAGCCGTAGGTATCGCTTGTCATAGGTTTTACCCATTGTGCTAGGTGTGCTACCTCTGGAGGTGATGATATGAGCCGCTGCCCTCATTATGTTTTACACGGACAAGCCGAAGGCGATCCTAACAAAAGCGAGGTCGTCTACTATCATCGTTGTGGTTTACGGATAAAGGAGGGTCAAAAAGAAGACTGCTCACATTACCCGTTTGCGCTGCGGTTTGACCACACTAGCTGCGATGTTTATCAGCAGATGTTCAAGTCTAGTATGGGTCGCAGCAGCACTATCCCAGTCCGCGACACCGCAGCAAGCGCTGATCTCGCACAAGAGAATGTCGGTGAGTTGAAGGCATTGTAAGCATTTTTGTTTACCCAAGGCGTAGTAACTCGTAAGCGAAGCTACGCTCTAAACAATTCGCCAATCTTCTTACCGAGCGCAAGGGACGCACCGACAATACAGGCAGCGATGATAACCATGCCGATGATACCGAGAGCACTAGCAAGAAACTCACCTTCACCCTGTTCCAAAAACAAGATGTAAATCGCTTTGGTCATCGGGTAACTCGACTCTTTCATAGCCAAAATCAACGAATCCGAGACATCAAGCATCGCATAAGAAAAACACAGCAGTGCACCAGCAATGAGGTTCGCAACGATCAGTGGAAAGGTTATCTTCAAAATTGTGCGAAAACGCGATGCCCCGCACAAATACGAAGCTTCCTCCAATGCCACATTCGTCTGCTCAAAACCCGCAACCGCCGAGCGCACCATAAATGGCAAGCGTCGCACTCCGTAAGCGATTACCAAAATCAACGTCGGACTAACCAACGGGTCAAGCACCGTATCAGTGTAGGTAACGATATAACCAAATGCGAGCACGATACCTGGCAATGCCAATGGAATCATCGCTAACCCATCAAGAACATTGGCAAATGGAATTAGCTTGCGAGTAACGATATAAGCGATCAATATCCCCAGCACCAAATCAAGCAGCGTCGATAACCCTGATAGCATCAAGCTGTTCTTGATACTCAAACTCGGCAGTTCCTGCGCAAAGACCGCCTTGTAATGCGCCAAGGTAAGTTCCTCTGGTAACGGGGTCATAAACCAACTGTCGCTGATGCTAGTCATCAACACACTAAAATGCGGTATCAACGCAAAGATTATCGTGCCAATAAACAAGGCATAGATCGCAGCTATCCCCCACCTGTTGCTGATGGTTTTCACCGCACTAGTAACATGCCCCTTTGCCATCATCTGATACTTGTTGGTAGCAGCGATAAGCTTTGACAGCAGGAACAGCAAGACTGTCGCCACGATAACCACAAAAACTAACGCATAGCCGATGTAATTTTCTTGGGCATCTGTAACCATGTTGAATATCTGCACTGGCACAGTGTCGTGGTAACCAACGAGTAAAGGCGTGCCCAGATCGGTTACCGACCAGATAAAGACGATAATCGCACCAGCAAAATAGCCTGGTCTCGCAAGTGGCAGCACGATATTCAAGAACCGCCGATACCAAGGCACGCCGATAGTTTGCGCCACTTCATCCAAACTAGGGTCAACGTTTGCTAGTGCTGCGGTCATATTCAAATACATGATCGGATAGAGGTGCAGCACCTCCAGTATCACCACCGCCCAAAATAGATTTCCTTCCCCTAACCAAGCGATCGGTTCGGCAATGATCGATAGGTCGAGCAGAATTTTGTTTATCAAACCTTCCGATGAGCGTGAGAAAAAGCGCATCATCCCCACTGCGCCGACAAACGGTGGCATAATCATCGGCACCAGTAGCAGTCCACCGAGCAGCCCCTTCAGCGGGTAGCGACAACGGGCATTGATCAAAGCAAGCGGCAAAGTCAGTAGTGTCGTCAGAATCGTCGTCGCAAACCCAATCGCTAAACTATTGACGATGCTGTCAGTATAAAGAGAGTTTTGAAACAATAGGGTGAAGTAAGTGAACGAAAAGACATTATTCGGAAAGAATGCCTGCTTGACGATGACTGCGACAGGCAAGACCAGAAAAAAAAACATCACCAATATCAGTGCCACCACCACCGTAGCACTAAAGGCATGGCTGCCGAACCTACGCCAATTCCCAGCTAAACCCGTGTCAGTGGTCATGGGTCAACACGAAACATTTGCACGCTCGCTGGCGTTATCGCAAACTCAAGCTGTTCACCAACACTAAACTCGTGCTGATCGTTGAGGTTTGCCTTTATAACTATCTCTGGCGCTGACGCAGACACGAGCAACAGTTGCTCGGACGCACCCAAGTAGTTGAGTTGTTTAAGCTCCATACTTACCACCATATCTTGCTGGGTTTGTGGGTGGTTGCCATCTACGAGTTTGAAATTTTCGGGACGGATAGACAAGGACACCTGTTCATTCACTGCAAAACTATCAGCACTGCGACACCGAAGTTTGCCAATCGGGGTTGCTACCAGATAGTTGTCTGTAGCCTGCTGTTCCAGCACCTGCCCTGTGATAAGGTTAGTCTCGCCGATAAAGTTAGCAAGGTAGGGACTAGCAGGGCGGTTATACAGTTCACGCGGTGTTGCCGTCTGGAGCACCCTGCCTGCCTGCATGACGGTGATTTTTTTGCCCATCGTCAAAGCTTCTTCTTGGTCATGCGTAACGTAAAGAGTGGTGATGTTCGTGCGTTGATGAATGTCTAACAAATTGTCGCGCATCTCACGGCGTAGCTTGGCATCAAGGTTAGACAATGGTTCGTCGAGTAATAGCACACTGGGCGTAAGAGCGAAGGCACGTGCTAAAGCCACACGCTGTTGCTGACCACCAGACAATTGCCCTGGCAAGCGATCGACAAAAGCCTCTAGGCGAGTAAGCTCAAGCACCTCCTTGATTTTCGCTTCAATGTTGTGCTTATTCTCTTTGCGAACTTTAAGACCATACTCAATGTTCTTATAGACCGTCATGTGTGGCCAAAGGGCATAGTTTTGAAAGACCATCCCTACCCGCCGATCCACAGCTCGATAATTCGTAACATCGGTTGAGTTGAAGAATATCTTGCCACCTGTGGGTGTCTCAAGACCAGCAAGGATACGCAGAGCCGTTGTCTTGCCACAACCCGACGAACCAAGCAAGAAATGTAGCTCACCGTCTGCGATTTCCAACGCCATACGGTCTACCGCTTTGACTTCGCCGTAATGCTTGTCGATTTTATCAAATATAACTTTCATTTTGTATGGGGGGGGGGGGGGCCCCGCCCCGCGAAGCCCCGAAAATGTTAAAAAAAAATATGGTTTTAGAGGGAAAAAAAAATTATATAAAAAACGAAGTTGTGGCTAATAAT
>JAPPIL010000145.1 GCA_028877195.1 Pseudomonadota bacterium | reverse complement strand
GACATCGGTTCAGTAGCTACACTATCGCTTGTGCTAACACACACCCTTGGTTTGTTCATCATCTATCTCAAATATGAATGCCCAAAGGCATTATCGGATCAAAACAAGTGCCCAAAGGCACTTGTTTTGATCCGAATAAACAGTCGCCGTTAGGCGTGAGTGAGTTAACAGTCGCCGATAGGCGTGATATGGTGTTGCCCCCTGAAAAAGTGGACACATTATCCAGCCTGCTTAAGCGGCTTCTTGCATATTTGGTGGCAACGCGTTGATTAGTTTTACGCTCTCCACACTCACCGTGACGATACGAGCTAACAGGTCGATGATGTAGCGCGGGTTATCGCTCCAAGCATTGGGGTCGTTGATGATGCCACTCTTCTTATCGGTTTTTACTTGATAACGGTTCATAACCCACCAGATGGCACTGCGACCTGCAACTTGATAGTCGTAAGCTTCAAGCGGGATGCCAGTGATAGTGATGGCATCGTTATAGATGATCGTGCTTAAGTCGTTGTCTTTGCCATCTCCTGTGTTAATCTTCGGATGCTTCATCTTCTGGACGCGCAGGTTGCCTGGCTCTAGTCCCTTGATCTTAAGTTTGTAGGGCTCAACCTGCTCATAGTTAACATGCAGTCTTGCTAGCTTTTTACCAATATCAACATACAGCCAAAAGTTTTGCACAAACGGCAGACGCGGTGTCTCTTTGCTCAAGCTGTTCTTGTATTTTTCCCGATACCAGTCAGCATGCAGCAGACCATAGATGTGATAAAACAAATCATCAGCTGTTATCTTTAAATCACGATAATGTTTGCGATAGCGAGCAACAAAATCGTGATTGATGTTGTCGATTCTCTTGCCATCCTCGTAGCGATAGCGGGGGAAGATTTTTGTTTGAAAGAATATATCAAGGTTGGGCAATGTATCGCACATAAATGGGGCTTGGTTGTTTCTATCCATACTGACACAGATGGCGAGGTTATCGTTGTCTCCGTCGAGGGGGAATACTTTGGGTGTTTGTCCTTGTCTTTTATTTAACGGTTTATAGTAGAAAATATGTTGTTTGCAAAAGGGGCGATATATCGACGCTCTTATATGTTTCTTATCGTATGAAAATAACTCTCCTGCTTTTAATTTTTTCTCAACATCATCACTCCAGCTGAATTTTTTTGGGTCTCTGTTGACAAACTTATCAACAGGCACATCGGTATCCCTCGCCTGCCAGCGCTTTAACTCACTGTTGTAGAAGGCGATCGTGCGCTTGACGTTCTTTGCTAGCTTTTGCTGATCATAGTTGTAAACCCAAGCATCGCGACTGGTTACAACACCGAGTGAGCATAGGCTAAAGACACCTATCTCTGCTTTCTTGCTTTCGATTGGCATAAACTTTTCAAACTCTGGGTCGCGCTGGTTGATCCAACTGTGATGCTTGTCAGGAGCAATCGTCTGCCAGTCTGTGATTGTATCGATGCTGCTGATTTGTTTGATCTTATTGAGTTTTTCTTCACGCGATAAGAAGTCACCGATGTTATAGTATTTTATCTCACAGTCAGACTTTGCTTTAGTCTTTACCAGCAGAGTAATCGCAATCGGGGTTCTAACATCAAATATATTACCCCCCTGTTCTTTTTCTCCCACACGAGAATTGCGAGAATCACCCTTGAGGTCAATTACATGAACGCTACTAAATTCTTTGCTTAACGCTGCTCGCAAACCATCCATGCTCGGTGCTTCAATAAAATTACCGTTTGTAACAAAGGCAATGATGCCGCTATCACCGATACGGTCTGATGCCCAACGGATAGCACGGATATATGAGTCATACAGTCCTTTTTGCGACTGTCCTTTGGCGCGTTGTACATAAGTATCTGCGATTCTCGCATCAAGTTTAGGATACTTTAAATTTTTGTTGGCATCGTTTTCGCTGCGTTGCCCTGCTGACCAGGGCGGGTTGCCGATGATAACCTTGATCGGTGCTTTAGTCTGGCGTTTGATTTGCTCTTTGTTTTCAATTAAAAACTCACTGCCAAGTTCAGGGTGTTCACCGATTTGAAACGTGTCAGTTAACACGATGCCTTTGAAAGTTTCGTATTTGCCATTTAGCTTGGCTTGTCGCTTGGCTTGTCGCTTGCGCTCATGATAGGTGCTTTCAATGTTCAATGCCCCGATATAGTAGGCAAGTAGCATGACTTCATTAGCATGCAGTTCTTGCATGTACTTGCGTTGCAGGTCGTTATCTTTAATCAGTTGAGACTGCAAGAGATTAACCAAGAACGTGCCTGTGCCAAGAAACGGGTCGATGATATGCACATCCTTGTCAGTCAAGCCCTTGTTGTCAAACTCTTGTCTTAAGACATGTTCGGCACTATGCAGAATAAAATCGACTACTTCGTTAGGAGTATAGACGATGCCGAGTCGTTCAGCCATCTTTGGAAACGCCTGCTGAAAGAACTTTTCGTATAGTTCTTTGAGAACCGCTTGCTTGCCTGTATCATTATCAATGCCTGCAATTCTGCGTTTGATGCTAGCATAAAAGCCCTGCAAATCTTTGGTCTCTGCCGCTGCTTGGTTTTGCAAGAACAGCGCTATCTTTTCCATATGTTTAGAGACAGGGTTACGAGCGACAAACTCATAGCTTCCGAACAAGGCATTGAAGACAGGCTTAGTAATCATGTGTTGCGCAAGCATTTCAACCGCTTCACTGGTATTGATAGCAGGGTTTAAGTTTTCTTGTAAACCAGACAGATACTTTTGGAACATCGCTTGCACCCGCGGTGCTTTAATCGCTAGCTCAATACGACGAGTGATGATACGAGCGTTTTCGGCGATGTCTTTTGCCCACTTGTCCCAATACTTGCGATCGCCACACTTGAGCACGAGTTTAGCAAGAACAGTATCACGCCACTTGCTAACCTGTGCTCCTGTAATTAAGAGTGCTGTATCTGGTTGCGCAAAAGCCTCACTACAACTGCCAAAAATAATCTGTTTAGGTGGTTGCTTGTTCAATTCAATTTTATTGATCATCGCATTGAAGCGGTCATCGTGCGAGCGCAGTGCTTGTAAAGTCTCCCATACAACTGCGTAAGTTTTATGATCGTCAAGTGCCTTGCTAGGATCAGTGCCACTTTTGATAACGATAGGCAAGATAATGTAGCCAAATTTTTTGTCTTTGGCTTTGCGCATCACCCGCCCAACCGACTGCACGACATCTATTTCAGAGCGACGAGGATTTAAAAACAGCACCGCATCAAGGGCAGGCACATCGACACCTTCAGATAAGCAGCGAGCATTGCTTAAGATACGGCATTCGTTTTTTGCGGGCTTACCTTTAAGCCAACGCAGTTCGGCGTTGCGTTGCAAAGCATTTTGCGTGCCATCAACGTGATGCACATCACAGTTGAGGACATCTTTGCTGTCAGAGGTATGTTGCTTATAGGCATCGATCACCTTGCTAAAGCTGTCTCGCAGATGCTTTGACCTTTTAATCGTGCCAAGAAAAGCAACGGCTCGCTTAACAGGTCGGGTGTCTTCCCATTCTTGCTTGTCGATCGCTCGCTTGGCTAAAGCATTCCAACAACCGACTATCCTCGCGGCTTCTTCGGTGTTTATCTCGCTGTTCTGCTGTAATGCACCGCTCATAGTGCTATCAAGCTCTGTTTCAGGGACAGCAAAGACACAAACCTTGTAATCAGAAAGCAGTTCCTGTTCAATCGCAGTTGAAAAATCCAGGCGATGAAACTCTTTGCCATACTTGTCTTCATCATCCATGCAATAAACTTCAACCTCATATTCTTTTGCCTTCTGCTTGGCTTTCTCCGCATAGATACGAGGAGTGGCGGTCATGTAAAGGCGTTTAGCTGCTTTGAGAAATTTTTTGTCATGCACTTGCGTGAAGTGTGATTGCCTGCCGTCGCGATCTTCAACACCTGTCGTGCGATGTGCTTCATCGCCGATAATGAGATCAAAGGCAGGCATAGCTTTTTTCTTTTGGGCATCAGCGACAACTTTAATCGACTGATAAGTAGAGAAGATAACATGCATGGTGCGTTTGTTTTTGTTTGCTCGATGCACTTGATGAACAGCAGTGGCAAGTTTGGTATGGTTTGTCGTCGGTGGAAAATCCAAGTCATGCGTTTGAATATCTTCGCTGTCTTTTTTGCCGACCTTTGTATCAGAACAGACAACAAAACTTCGCAATGGACGTTGTGCTTCCCTTGTCCATTCACGCAAAGTTTGAGACACAAGCGACAGTGATGGCACAAGCACCAATGCCATGCCGTTATCAGCAACCATACGCTCAGCAATTTTTAGTGCAGTAAAAGTTTTGCCCGTGCCACAAGGCATGATAAGCTTGCCAACATCGCTGCCCTTAAAGCCCTTGATGACATCACGTAGAGCAGTCTGTTGATGCGGTTTGAGTTCTTTTTTAGGCGCAAGGGTATGCTTATTGCCTTTTTGCAATAAGCTTTGCCAATCAACGCTAGAACATTGCAGCTCTTTGAAATCAAGCCTTTGACAGGGTTTAGTGCGATGGTTGAGTGCATCCTCGGCGTGCTTGCTCCATTTGCTGGTTGTCGCGACAATGATGCCGCTCGCAAAAAATTTTTTGCCTAACATATTGAGAAAGGAGTCGATGTCTTTTTTCGTTAGCTCATGTGTTTCATCATAGAACTTACACTGAATCGCACATAGCTCGCCGTCATGACACTCGGCAACAATATCAACACCTGTATCTGCTCCTGTTCGCTGTGGCCAGTCATGCCAAAGCCATACCTGCTTGAATTTGCTCTTGTATGATGGGTCTTTCCTAAAAAAAGCAAGCATCAGCTTTTCAAAGTAATCACCTTGCTCACGGGGGTTTTTTGCTCGTCTTTTGAGTTCGCCAAGAATTTTACGGAAACCGTTGCCACACGCCATCTATTTGCCTCAATCAAAAATTTAGATTCAGGCATGTCTCGGTTTGTAGATTGCAAATGTTTAAAGAGATGTAGGTGGGTGTATGACGCGGTCAAGAATGCAGCTGTCTAGCGACATCCAACATACGATAACTGAATCCAGCCTCGTTATCATACCAAGTCATAACCTTGACCAATCGCTTATCCATCACTGTCGTGTTCGGTAAATCAACTTGAGCTCATCTGCATACTGGCTGTTCAACGTCCCACCTTCGAGAAAGAAACGCACAAAGCGCAAGACCACAGGCGGATAAGGAGTCAGAACACGAATCACTCCCTACAAGCGCTAGGATACGACGTGTCGCAGAAGTTTCTCCGCCGCTGGAGTCAAAAATATCAAGCGGTAACAATTCTGTCGACGCAGGAAGTGCCTTGATATTGAGGTATCATTGGTTGATAATGACTTCGAGTGGGGGCATGTAGCAAGCATTTGACGGATGGAGTGGGTTAGTAGTGGTAAGTGAGGCGATCAGGCTGCACTTGAGAAAAATCATCAAAGACAAGTCTCTGTATTCAAGGGTGGCGCAAAGAGACGAAAGCGATACCTACAAGCTTCTGCTGGAGGAAGAAAGTTTGGTTGAACGCTTGTCTTTGCTTCTATCCAAGTATAACGAGAAGCAAGACATCAATTATCTTATTGAGATGGCATCCATCCATGAGCGTCTTGCTGACATTGAGGAAAAAAAAGTCGCTTCGTTGCGAGATAACGCCAAGCTTAACCGCGAGGTTAACGCGGCACTTGAGTCGTTCGATGGGCGTTAGTATTTGAGTTGAACGATGGTCGCAGTTTGCGGCAGAGAGGTCATATGGCCAGCGAAGAAATTAAGTCGGACTTGGGGCAGGTAATCGAGAACAGGGCATTGCTGTCAGAGGCGACACAGCGGTGTGCGAGCAAAACCGACAGCTTGTTGCAAGAAGAATCTGTATTGGTAGACCGCTTGGAGAAATTGGTGGCAGTATACGACAAAGCGCAAGATAAGCGTTATCTCCTTGAGATGACCCCTCTCATAGAACGGCTTGCTGTTATAGAGGAAGAAAAGGCAGCGCTGCTGCAGGAGAACGCTACTCTGCACCGTAAGGTCGCGTCAGGTTTGCGCTCAATTGAACAGCAACACAACGACTGCTAAAACAGGCAAGGATAGTTGAGATGGGAACGACAGAAGTTCTATCAGCGCACCAAAGGTGTGACCTTAGTCAGCCAAAGCCACTGACAGAACGATTGCTGCTTTTGGTTAACCTTTCTTATGACATCTGCGCTTGGGCTGATTCTCTCCAAAACTGCCGTGTCTGACACTCTGCCTGATCGCTTAACATTGTCACCATCTGGACGAGGAACAGGGCCGTATTTATGTTCTATTGTGCACCTGGTGATAAGCCAAGCATTGAGTGCCTCATGTGCATTTTTGTGAGCTTCCTCAAAAGTATCACCCTGCGTAACACAGCCAGGAAGTGATGGAAACGTAACGAGGAAGTAGTCCTTTGGGTAATCTTCATCACCTGTGTGCTTTTCGATTTTTGCTAAATAATAAGTCATTCTTTGATGCTCCTATCTCTCTCAATACGGTGCTTACAACTCCAGGTGACAATTCAGTCTTGCCGCCGTGGTAGGGCAAGACAACGGATTTGTTCTCTTTGCGCATCTTGAGATGGCTGCCCTTGCCACCCTCTACCTCCTCAAATCCACGTGATAAGAGAAATCTCTTCATCTCACGAGCGGTTACTGTGCGCGCTATCTCACACCCCCGCCAGCAGCACCTGTCTTATCGGAAACTTTCGCCTTGGGCTTTATTTCGTCTACCATCAACGTATGCCTTTAATCAGTATGGCGCTACGCCTTAAAAGGCACTAGGCAAGCTCCTATGGATAACATAACATAGGGCATGACTGTTCGGTCAGATGTCTTTTTTCGTTAGCTCATGTGTTTCATCATAGAACTTACACTGAATGGCACATATCTCGCCATCATGACACTCGGCAACAATATCAACACCTGTATCTGCTCCTGTTCGCTCTGGCCAGTCATGCCAAAGCCATACCTGCTTGAATTTGCTCTTGTATGATGGGTCTTTCCTGAAAAAAGCAAGCATCAGCTTTTCAAAGTAATCACCTTGCTCACAGGGGTTTTTTGCTCGTCTTTTAAGTTCGCCAAGAATTTTGCGAAAGCCAATGCCACACGCCATCCATTTGCCTCAATCAAAAATTTAGATTCAGGCATGTCTCGGTTTGTAGATTACAAATATTTAAAGAGATGTAGGTGAGTGTATGGCGCAGTCAAGAATGCAGCTGTCTAGCAACATCCAACATACGGTAGCTGAATCCAGCCTCGTTATCATACCAAGTCATGACTTTAACTAACCGCTTATCCATTACCGTCGTGCTCGGTAAATCAACGATGCTTGAAGCTGGATTGCCAATAAAGTCGCTGGAGACAAGCTCTTCTTCACAACAAGTCATAATCCCTTGCATATCACCAGCAGCGCGTTCCTTGAGCATAGCATTGACCTCTGCGGCGCTGGTGTCTTTCTCCACCTTCATCACCACATCTACTAACGAGACATTCGGCGTTGGCACGCGCACCGCTATGCCTTCAACTTTTCCTTTTAACGCTGGGATAACCAACCCAATCGCTCGTGCTGCACCTGTGCTTGTCGGAATAATGTTGGCAGCAGCAGCTCTACTGCGGCGCAAATCTTTGTGCGGCAAGTCAAGGATGCGTTGATCGCCTGTGTAGGAGTGCACCGTCGTCATCAAAGCATTGCTAACACCAAGTCGTTGATGTAGCGCTAGTAGCGGCGGGGCAAGACAGTTGGTTGTGCAGCTGGCGTTGGAGATTATCACATGCTTACTAGGATCGAGCTGGTCGCTATTAACCCCGTAAACAACAGTTATATCCTCGTCAACAGCAGGAGCAGAGATAATAACCTTTTTCGCTCCCGCACGCAGATGCAACTCCGCTTGGGCACGCTTACGGAACACACCACTACACTCCAGCACGATGTCAACCCCTTGCCAATCAATCGCTTGTGGTTCAGGGCAACTGCTGTAAGCAATCCGCTTGTTATCCACCGTTAAGCAGTCATCGGCACTCTGCACCGCATACGGCAAACGACCATGCACACTATCATACTTCAGTAGATGAGCTACCTGTGCCACAGGAGCAAGGTCATTAATTCGCACTACTTCAACGCGATCACGATAAGCAGAACTATGCGCCGCCCGCAAAACATAGCGACCGATGCGCCCAAAACCATTGATGCCAAGCTTTACTTTCAATGCGAACCGCCTTTCTGTCGTTTAGGTTGTTTTTTGGGAAATGGAATAATTTTACCCGACCTCCTCTGTCTGTTGGGATGTTTTTTATCATCATGCTGGTTAGTGTTAGAGGGTTGCTTGGCTTTACGCAAGAGCTTGCCTGCAATCAAACCAGCGCGAATCAGATGCGCTGAATGAATATCCAATTCTGGGGCGGCGTTGAGAGAGTTGACCTGTAAAACACGGTTTGCCCTAATCAGTAGCAGGGTGGCATCCTCAAGATAACCGCAGTGCAAATACATGCGCATCGCAGTGCTGTAAACCATTTCCAATGCCTGTTTTTGTTTGACTGTGGATGCTTGGTCTTCCAAAATGGTCAACACCCCAGCCAAATAAGTTATCGCAATTTCACCTTCACCAACCCGCCAATATACCAGTGCCCGCACATAGCTTACCAGTATTCGTAATTTCCACAATACAGGCACAATGCGCCAATACTGCCGCCATGATATGCGCAAGAACACCATTTGCCCACACAGCAAACCATACAAAAGCAGCAGCGCTACGGCCGTTAAGTCAACTAAAGAGCGATAAAGAAACATAAATTAGTCGCCAAATCACAGAAGTCAGCGGAGGTTATCTATTCTCTGCCTGCAAAGCCAGTCTTTTTTACTGGTGCAGGTGATAGCAGGAAAGCCTCTCGTATTTTTGTCATAAAGCGTTGAAACTTTGGCGCAAATCGCGACAAAAAAATGACTGCCGAGTAGCTAACGCCCTGCAATCACTGCATGGCACATATCTTGCATGACAGTTATGGTGCAAGGATACGGCAGGATTCTCATCTTTTGGATATGTTTTTAAAGTTGGAGGGTAGAGATGGAAGTTAGTGTTAGAGAAGTGCCTGAAGTGAATGAAGTTTGCGAACCTAGCGAAGTTAACGACAACACCTGTGATTGGGTAAATGTTTTGCCAATCGGTATTGCTATGAAAGAGTTAGAAACACAGTTTATCCTACAAACGTTGAAACATCACAATGGCAACCGCACGCATGCCGCTAAAACACTGGGTATCAGCTTGCGAACTTTGCGCAATCGCATCAACGAATTCACCAGCAAGGGTTTTGCAGTCGCTCCCCCTGCAATGCGCAGAATAGCAGAGTAGTGGGTTTATTTTGTATAGGGGGCGGGGGTGCCCCCAAAACAGAGGTTACCCCAAAAAAAATAAAAAAAAAAAAAATTTTTATAAATAAAAAAAAATTTATTTTTAAAAATAAAAAAA
>JAPPIL010000273.1 GCA_028877195.1 Pseudomonadota bacterium | reverse complement strand
GATGATAAGCGGCGAGGGTAAAACCCTTGTCTAATCGCAACCAGCGCTGCGCTCGCTGTAGTTGTTCAAATGGTGCAGGGTGCGCAGGTGAGATAAACCTAATCTGGGGCACGATAGCGCAATATGTGGCCAACCCGCAGATATGATATTGCCTCGTCATAGACCAGCACTGTCTGCACTGCCAACCAATGCCCACTGCTATTCCTAACGAGAAGCTGATAAACGCCAAACGGTAGATTCAAAAAAGCAGCACTCGTGCCTGCATCCAACCAAGTTGGAAGTATTTCATCGCCATCAACCGCAATCAAACGAATATCATCTGCTTCCGCATGGCTGACTTCAGCATAGACACTGCCCATCCGCTCATCATAAGGAACATTCGCCTGTAACGCGATGCGTGCTAACGTTCCCCGCGGCAACAAGGACAGCACCTGCTCTTGGTCGTTAGGCACAAGTGTATGTAAGGTCTGCTCAAAGCTCGCATCAACCACCAACAAGTGGCTGCGCTGCTGGTGATAAGAAGGGGAAGCATGCACTATCCCGTCGTTTGCGGACAAAGCAGTAGGTGCGCCAAGCAGACGAACTTCGGCGTTAGCTACCTGCTTGGTTGTAGCAATGCCTGACGCTGATAAGTGCAGCTGCAACTCACTATCAGACCAGAGGTTGAAAACCGCTTCCGTATGATGTCCCGCCGCTAAACTGACACTGTATACCCCGATGTCTTCGCCCTGCTCATCCTTGACAAATACGGTCATCGGGCCAGGATCAGCATTGAGAATACAGAAGCGAGGGAATTCCGCCGTATCACGCTGGCGCGTGTCAAGTAGCCCCAGTTTATTGAAATAAAATACCCCGTCAGCTGGCACATCTGTTTCAACTTGCAACGCTTCACCTACCTCTAACTCACCGCACATAGAGGCACTCTGCGCATGCCTTGCCAAGCCACTGGTCATAACCATGTGATCGTCGGCAATAGTGCGCAGTGCGATAAGACGATACGACTGTGTATCTGGGTCAAGGGTAATCTCATGAAAACCTGCGACATAACGGGGGTCATTGAATTTTACCAGTATGCGCCCCTGTAGCGGCATGCCTGTAATTCTAACCTTGCCCTGCGCATCGGTGCGTAATTCCATATCTTCGGCCCCGATAACCCGCAATGCCACATTATCAGCAGGATAGCTATACGAGTCGTAACTACGCTCATCTACTAACTGTATCTCAATCTCACCATACAAGGATGGCTGCGGCTCGGTGTAGAACTGATGATTATCATGTGCTGGGGTGGTTATTTTTGCTGGTATCTTCGGGATGGAACTGTGTTCCTCAACGGTCAACGGCAAGATATGGAGGGTCTTGGCAACGATAAAAATTACTTCGCTGTTGCCTGCTTCGCCCGCAGTGAGCACATTATCAGACACTGCCGCAATACCATCGTCGCGCACGTAGGCTTCTACTATTATATCCACATCGGTCGCAATCGTGAGACTCTCGCCTTGTTGAAGTTGAATATGATCGTGGCTAAAACTCACCACCCCGTCGTGTGCATCTATACGCAACGTCTGCGGTTCGGTGGTCGCCTGCGCTGCCTCTGTTATCGTCTGGGTTTGGGCACGCACGCGTTGACGCAAAGGCAGATAATGCATGCTGCCAGTCGCTGCCAATAGTCGTTCCGCAACGGTTAGGTTTGCTAGCGGTTGGTTAGCAGCAGCAAAATCACCAAGCATACGCTGGTCAACATCAAGACTTGCGTTGGCAATTGAACAAAAAGCGCCGATAACAAAAGTCGAAATAAGGTGGTGTGTGCGCATCATCATGCTCATGCGTTGATTACGTTACGTCTATTATATCTTTTTTTGTGCGGATTAGGGATGTTTGCTACGCCAAGCAACAATTTGTTCTAATACCCAACTTGGTTCATCAGACGTTAGGTCATGTCCAGCAGTCGGATGTTCAGCGAGAGGAACTTGCCAAACTGCTTGTATCTGGTCGGAGCAACGGGCATTGATCAACCTGTCGTGCCTTGCTTTCAAAATCAATGTCTGGGCAAACGGTGCTTGCTGGGGGGCTTTGAAGGTGGTCGCCGAGTAGAGCATGCGCAGGTAGTTTGCTGCCCTAACTTTACGCTGGCGTTGAATCGCGACCCAACTGGGCAGCAATCGCTCACGGGTATGTTGGTAGTTGCTAACGAGGTTCAGGAGCTGTT
Source organism: Pseudomonadota bacterium (assembly GCA_028877195.1). Taxonomy (GTDB): domain Bacteria; phylum Bdellovibrionota_B; class Oligoflexia; order Oligoflexales; family JAPPIL01; genus JAPPIL01. Next base: position 7,302 of record JAPPIL010000273.1, on the reverse strand, counting down.
GCTCACGTTTGGCAGTATTGCCGAGATAAATAAATGACTTAAGCATCGCTAGCAATGCTTGTGGGCGCAGACGATCAAAGCGAGCGTTGATGCCAGGCATTGAAGTGTTGATCAACACACATCCATAAAAATCTTCGGGGTATTTAGTTGCCCAAGCAACGGCGATCATTCCGCCCAACGACAACCCAACGATATAGCATTTTCTTGCCTCGCGCTTATGGGCAAGGTATTCGGTGCGCAGAATCTCTACTGTTTGGTCTATATGCCACGGACTGCGCTGTTGATAGCGTTGCCCACAACCAGGCTGGTCAAGACAGTGGAATTCGCTGTGTGGGTAATGTTCACGCAGCATTGGCAACACATCATGCCAATGCCCATTCTCGCGTGCCAAACCACGCAGTAAAAACCAGTAATCTTTATCCTTCATCGCCTGCTCACTATCATGTAGACTTGCCAAGCTAGATACTAACATATTATCGGGGAGGGGACAGTGATGGAAACACAAGTTGAAAGAAATCTTAAACCCAAATCCGCACCAAAATCAGTGTATCGGCGCGTCGCTAGTGATGACGGTTATGTTGAGTTGATCGACTTTATGGGCAAGGGTGATTTATCTGTCGTCAATGCAGCACGTGTCTCCTTTGGCAAACAGAAACAAAAACTTGACAAGAACGACCACAAGCTAATCCAATACCTTGCTCGCCACAAGCACATGAGTCCATTTCGGCATGTGCAGTTTAGTTTTCGTATCCATACATCAGAAGTAGTGTGTCGCCAACTTTACAAGCATCAGGTTGGTTGTGCCTTCACGTCAGGGGAGTTTCGTGAAGCTGCCACCATCTGGAACGAAATCTCTGGGCGCTATGTGCAGTTTGAGCCTGCTTTTCATCTCGTTGCCAACTTTCGCCCGCAACATGAGAGCAATCGTCAAGCATCAAAGCATGGTGAAAAAATTACTCTCCAAGAAGAAGCGCAAGAGATATATCAACGCAGTATCCTTGACAGCTATAGCAATTACAAGAAACTGCTTGAACTCGGAGTTTGCCGTGAACAGGCACGGATGGTGTTGCCTGTTAGTTTTATGAACACCTTGATTTGGACGGCATCGCTTGAGGCCGTGGTCAACTTCATCAAACTGCGCGACCATGCTAATGCCCAGCAAGAGATTCGCAACCTTGCCCTCGCCATCAAGGAGCTTGTCTTGCCCATCTGCCCTGTATCGGTTTCGGCTCTGTTGGAAGAGGGATAGTTGTGTTTTTATCTGAGGGTTAAGTCGGCTTTATACTATTTGCAAACAATTGAGCAATGTGCAAATTTATGCGATGATGCCTTCCGACATGCTGGGACGAGCGTGTGGAGCACGACATCCGAAATTATGAGACTATCGGCTATGGTATGTGGAATAAGCCAAGAGATAATTGACCGTGATGATATAGTGTTGACCTTTCAGCTTGGATAGCTGTAGTGAGGGAGTTTAGTAAATGACAGAGCAAAATAAAGAGTTATCGTTCAAACTAAAACAAAAAGAAGACCTCGGTGCATTTATGGAGGCGTTGGATTTTTTTCGCAGCGACAATGAGCTTGATTACAAAGTTTATTTTGATCTCAAGATATGTCTTGAGGAGGTGATAATCAACGTGTTCAAGCATGGTCGTAGCAAAAACAACGATGCCCTTGAGGTCGATGTCAAACTGACTCGCGACGACGCACAGTCTATCGTCGCCGCTATCGCTGATAATGCCACGCCGTTTAATATCGTCGAGATGGGTGGAGCGGTTGATTTTCAGGCAACGCTTGAGGATCGTCCCATCGGTGGTGTAGGTATTCATCTGGTTAAGAACTTATCAGACAAGCTGGAATATGAAGAACTGAAGGGTGGCAACAAGGTCATCATTCACAAAAGATTAAGTATCTAACTGAATTAGGGGTTAGGGTTTATGGTTAGGATACTAGTTGTTGATGATGAGCTTGATGTCGAAGCTCTCATCATGCAAAAATTTAGAAATAAAGTTCGCCGCAAGGAGTGGGAATTTACTTTTAGTCGCAATGGCGAGGAAGCGCTTGAGGTTCTGCGCAAAGATCACTCGGTCATCGATATAGTTCTTTCCGACATCAATATGCCAAAGATGGATGGCTTGGCACTTCTTCAAAAGATTGGCGAAGAAGGCTTTGACCTGCGCACGATAGTTGTATCGGCATACAGCGACATAGAGAATATTCGCACCGCTATGAACAATGGTGCATTTGACTTTATCACCAAGCCGATAAACTTTCAGGACATGGAGCATACGATTCAGCGCAGTTTTGCGAGCCTCAATGAGATGCGTGATGCATTGCGTTCACGTGATGACTTGCTGGTATTGAAAAAAGAACTCAACCTTGCACATAAGATTCAACAGTCTATTTTGCCACGCGAATTTGATGTTGGTGAAAGGATAGATATTCACGCTTTCATGACTCCAGCTAAAGAGATTGGTGGTGATTTCTATGATTTCTTCAATTTAAGTGGCGACAAAATCGCCGCCCTCGTCGCTGACGTGTCGGGCAAGGGTGTTCCTGCGGCACTATTTGCGATGGCCAACCAAGCGTTGATTCGCGGCATCGCTTCAGGCTTAAACGAGTCCACCGCCGAGTTGCTGAAAAAGATCAACATCACTTGTTGTAAAAACAACGAGAACTGTATGTTTATCACCTTGTTTTTAGCGATAATCGACAAAAAGACAGGGGAATTGACTTACACTAATGCTGGTCATACGCCGCCTGTGCTGCTCACTAAAGGTGGTAGTCTTGACTTTTTACCATTAACCGATGATGTGCCGCTTGGAATTTCTGAACTCGAAGACTTTTCGGAAAAAACAATTCAACTCCAGCCTGGGGACGCGATTTTTGTCTACACTGATGGCGTAACTGAGGCGATGAACCGCGATGCTGAAGAGGTTGGCACTGATCGTTTGCTGGCAGAGTTAGGCAAGAAGCAAGATGCGTGCTTGATTGACATCGACGAGCATGTCTACAATGAGGTGCAAAAGTTTGCTGACGGCACGCGCCAGTTCGATGATTTGACGTATCTATCACTGCGTTATCTGGGGAGTTAAGTGAGGAGTTGCGCACTACTGCTAGTTTTACTCGTTGGTTCACTCATTCAAGCCGAAGATGGCGCTGAAAAGCAAGCGACTCAACAGAATGAACCACGATCTCTTGCTGCTGACGATCGCGCTGGTATTTATGCTGACAAGATCGTCGTTGGACAGTCGGCAGCCTTGAGCGGTGTCGCAAAAGAGCTAGGCATTAGTATGCGGCGTGGTCTGCTGGCGGCATTCGATGAAGTCAATGGCAAAGGCGGGGTGTTTAATCGCAAGATTGAACTTATCACTCTTGACGATGGCTATGAGCCAGAGCAGACGATCAAAAATATGCATGAGCTTATCTCCAAGCATAAGGTGTTCACGCTTGTCGGTGGGGTTGGAACTCCGACCTCAAAAGCGGCGTTGCCGATAATTTCAAAGACTCCACTCCTGTATGTTGGGCCATTTACGGGCGCATCATTCTTGCGTAGTTCGTATCTCAACACCGTCGTTAATGTGCGGGCATCGTATGCGCAAGAGACTTTGGCGATGGTTGAACGTTTGCGCAAAGATTTGAAAATTTCACGGGTGGCTGTCCTGTATCAGAACGATTCCTACGGTTTAGATGGCTTGCGCGGTGTTCAGAAGGCGGTCGAGGTAGTCAAAGGCATTAAGCTTGTTTCAACTGGTTCGTATCAACGCAACACCACCGCGGTAAAAACGGCTTTGCTTGATATTCGTCGTGGCAACCCGCAAGCGGTGATTGCGATTGGCTCGTATCTTCCGATTGCCGCCTTCATCAAGTGGGCACGCAAGATGCGGATGTATTCGACGGTGTTTCTCGCCGTGTCCTTCGTTGGCGTAAACCCTCTCGCCGCCGAGTTGCGCTATAACCGCTCGCATGTGTTTGTAACTCAAGTGGTGCCCCCGCCTACGGACAAGAAAGTCAAGCTGGTTGAAACTTACCTCGCCGCTCTCAAAAGTTTAGATGCCAAGGCAAAGCCAGGTTTTGGTTCGATGGAAGGTTATGTCGTTGGACGACTAGTGATTGAGGCGCTACAGCGAGCGGGTGCAGAGGTAAATTTCAAAACATTTCTGGCTGAATTCAAGAAAGCAGACACCGTGTTTGATATCGACGGGTTTCGTCTCGCTTATGGCGAACATGATAACCAAGGCTCGGATAACGTTTTCATCACAAGGATATACCGCGGCAAGATAAGACCGCTGAAGAAGTTGACACTTGTCAGAGCAAGAAAAAAGCAAGCAACCAACCCAAAAACAGAACAAAAAAAGGGCAAATAGTTGGCCGCAGAAACAACAGGCAAAATCAGCGACGGTCAAGCAGGGTATCGTTTCCCGATTAGTTTACAGCTTTACGTAACGTTTGGCGTGTTTGTTGGTTTGACGGTGTTAGCCTCATTATCGGGTCGCTACTATTTAGTAGAGATGGATAAGATTCAAAAGACTATTACTGAACGGCATATTCCCGAATTATCGGCGGCGATACAGGTAGGGCAAGAGAGTGTTGCTCTCGCCAACATTGCGACCAGAATTCGCAGTGCCTCCTCGCATCGTGAGGTTCAGGAAGCGAGGACATTGACCGATGCGCATTCCGAGCGGTTAGGCGAGATATTACAGCAGTTAGAAGCAATCAGCGCTGGTGAAGAGCGACCAGTGCTAGATAAGTTCAAGCGCTTAACCCAAGACCTCCAGCAGAACCTTGATGAGCTGGAGAATTCGGCTTTGATCTCTATCAACATCAGACAACTGATGGATGAGCGGGTGGCTTTAGCGGTTAAGACGGCGCGGGAATTCGATAACTTGCTGGTCAATCGCATTGATGACCAAACATTTTACTTGGACACGGGGTGGCGTTCTCTTACCCAGAAGACTCCTTCTTCAGCGGTAGCACGTTTACGCAATGATGGGGTGAACTACTACCGTAGTTTGTTGTCGTTGCGTGCCCAGATCCAGACTGCCACCAACATCATGAGTGAAGCGGTGCAGTATGCGAGCTATGACATGCTACAGCCGTTACGCGAACGGTTTGAGGCGGCGTTAGGAACTTGTGCGCGTCTGCTAACAAGTATCAAAGATAAAAAGTTTGCTGCGGTAGCGACCAAGAAGTATGAGATTATTCGCACGCTCGGCGCAGGCGATAACAAGCTGGAGGATACTAGCGGCGAGTTGTTTGCGCAGATGGCTAGTGCTTATACCGAGGAGCAAAAACAAGAGTCTTTATTGCAAAGTAATGCCGATATTGTCTCAACTCTGGCACTGAAGACGGAAGACTTGATTGATGAGATTCAAGACAAGAGTAAGGAGACATCGGAACATTTTTCCGATGCGATTATAGATGGTCGCAACATATTTTTAGCGGTGAATATCGCAACGATTATTTTTGCCTTCTTTGTTGGTTTCATTATGGTGCGCAAGCATCTCATCGGTCGTATCAAACGCCTGTCGTCCGCGATGCTTACGATGTCTAAAGGCAACTTAAAGACATCGTTGGATTTGTCTGGCAATGACGAGATCTCAGATATGGCGAATTCGTTGGAAGTTTTCAGGAAGTATGCGTTTGAAGCCCAGAAGCTGGAGTTGGTGGAGAAGCTTGCTAAGGAAGTTCAGCATAAGAACAGTGAGTTAGAGAATGTCATCAACAAACTCAAGCAAACACAGCAGCAGGTGGTCATGCAGGAGAAGCTCGCATCGTTGGGGCAGTTAACCTCTGGTATTGCGCATGAAATCAAGAATCCACTTAACTTCATCACCAATTTTTCGCTTGTCTCCAAAGACTTGCTGGAGGATATCTCGCGTGAGTTGGCTGATATTGGCAAGGCAATTGAAAAAGAAAGTCGTGATTTTATCGAGGAGGTATTGCGCGACTTGTATGGCAACATGGAGAAGATAAATTTCCACGGGCAACGTGCTAACGATATTGTCAAGGGTATGCTGCAGCATTCGCGTGGTGGTGATGTTGGTGGTGTGGAGGAAATTGATTTCCATCGTTTCTTGGATAGCACGGTTAATCTCGCTTATCAGGGCAAGCGTTCAGGCAGCAAGGACTTCAACGTTGACATCAAGAAAAACTACGGTGATGCTATCGACAAAGTTAAGCTCAATCCGCAAGACATGTCGCGAGTTGTCTTGAACGTTGTTACTAATGCTTGTGATGCTCTCGATGAGAAGAGCAAAAACGCTCAAACGCCAAAAGATTTTAGCCCAACGATATGGATTGAAACAGCAAAAGTTGGTTCATCAGAGAACCCTAGTCTAATGATTAAGGTGCGTGATAACGGGCCTGGTGTGCCAGAGAAATTAGCAAAGAAAATTTTTGATCCTTTCTTCACGACTAAGCCGACTGATAAGGGGACTGGGCTTGGCTTGTCGTTATCGCATGACATCGTAGCCAAGCATAATGGCACGCTGAAGCTTAAGCGTTTGGATGAAGGCACGGAGTTTACGATTGAGATTCCAATTGCGTGATGCGTGATTTAAGATAAGCGGTCATGGCAAAGTAGAGACACAATCCGTTACATACATGCCACAAGAAGTGTGTGCCTGCGGGAAAATACTCGCAGATGTGGGCATCAGCGATGCGAAAGAACAGAGCCGACCCGAAGCTGATCAAGGCTAGCTGTAAGTCGCGTGCACCTGTTAGCTTGGCACGTTGTTGATGCCACATGAATAGGGTTATGACTACTAGAGGGCTTAAATAAAATTCCGAATAATTCAAGCCATCAATATGAACAAGTCTTAATACGGTGGTTAGGACGATAAATATCGTAGTAAACACAGCCGTGCGCATCTTTGACCAGCCTAATACTTGATCCAGATATGCAATAAAATAGACGACCATGAATAAAGCGATCGAGCCAACATCAAGCACTAATGCCCAGACACGAGCAAAGGCATGAAACAGGGTGCTTCCGATCGCAATGGCTAAGATAAGATACAGCAGTATTTGTGCGTTTGCTTGCCAACGCCGACGCAACGCAAAGAAAACGATGAAGAACATGAGGTTAGAGAATAGGTTGAGTGGTTCGGCAAATAGCCCGTCTAGCGTGCGTTCACAGTATAGGTCGATGAAAGGTTTATTGTCCATTTTGTTTACGAAGGGCGTTACCCGTCCTCGCGCTTTTTTATGCGAGGAGCGTTCCCCTCCTCGCGCTCCTCCCCTACCGTCTTAAGACATATGCTGGTTTGAATCAGGAACAAATTTTTTCGTTCTCACGAG